>DAOWDR010000074.1 GCA_030638935.1 Desulfobacteraceae bacterium
CCCTTTCCACCCGGGGCGGCTGCCATCTCCGGGCCTATCCCATTAGCCATGAAATCTTCAGGAAGCCCGTGGCAACGGATCGCTTCAGTTTCAGCGGCAAGGCCAGGATCATTAAAATTGCAGAAGACATCAATGCCGTGGTGGATTCCCTGACAGCCTGTAAGTTCATTTTCTTTGCCGCAGGCCTGGAAGAATATGCCAAGGCTTATACTGCTGTAACAGGTGAGGCAAGCTCTGCACAGGATCTTGTTTCCATTGGGGAACGTATTTATTATAATGAACGGATAATCAATTGTTTAAACGGATTTGATGCCAAAGACGATGACCTGCCCCAGCGGTTTTTCAATGAACCCGGGACCAGCGGCAATCAGATCCAGATACCGCCCATTGACAGGGAGGCATTTTTAGCGGCCCGGAAAAAATACTATGATATCCGGGGGCTGGATACCTTTGGAAAGCCCCTAGAAGAAAAATCAAAGGCATTGGGACTTGAATGGACAAACTTGTAAAAAAATATGCAAAAAAATTGTCCGCAGCCGGGCTTGCAGAAAAGAGAGGCCCTTTAAGCCCGCTCGTGGGAGGGCTTGATGACATCCTGGTCTGGAATCGCAAAGGGCCTGAAACTGAAGTTCTTGAACAGGTTTTCAAGGGACTTAACATAAATTCACTGGTCTTTTTACGACCAAAGGCCCCCCATGACCGTATCATTCGGTTTCTGGCCCAGGATGCCCTGGATACCAATGGATTGATTCAGCCCAAGGACTGTGAAACCAGAACCTTTCTCCACGATCTGCCCGTTGTAAACCAATTTTCTGCCGACAAAATAATTAAGGCATTAAAAATAAGAAAAACGGTAGTTATTTCCGTGGCAGAGGATGACCCTGATTTTGCAGGCACGGCTATTATCGCCCACGGAACTGTCAGCCCTGAGCAGGGATTTGTGGTGGCAAGTTCTGTCTGTTTTGCCTGTTTTGTAAAATTTTTTGCCGATTATCTTGAAGAGCTTCAATTGGGAAGAGCAAGCCAGGAGAGTCACGACCTCTTTGATACCCTGTTACCGGATTTGGCACCCAATTTAGTATCGGGCAAACCAGAGATGCCCGGTCTTGCCAAAGGTCCTTTTTCAACTGAAGAACAGATCTATGCCGCCATTGTCCAGGCAGGCCGCAAAACAGTCGAATACAATCTTGTGGACTCCTATTTCGGCAACCTCTCCTATTGCCGGGACAATATCCTGTATATAAGCCAGACCGGCAGTTCCCTGGATGAACTTGAAGGCTGCATCGATCCTGTTCCCCTGGACGGATCATCCAGTGCCGGGCTCACGGCCTCCAGCGAATTAACAGCCCATATAGAAACCATTGCCCAAACAGGATGCCGGGCAATTCTCCACGGTCACCCGAAATTTTCAGTAATCCTGTCCATGGATTGCGACCCAAAAGAAAAAGCCTTATGTGATCAAAGGGATCACTGCCATACCCGTTGCCCAAAAAAAAGATTTATAGATCAGGTCCCAATTGTTCCGGGTGAGGTGGGAACAGGCCCCACAGGCCTTTGTAACACCCTTCCCAAAGCCTTTGGAAATTTAAACCATGTCATTGTATACGGCCATGGGGTGTTTACCCTGGGGACTAATGATTTTAACCAGGCCTTTGCAACCCTGGTGGCGGTGGAAACAAACTGCCGAATCACCTATTTTAAAAAGGTGCAGCAACTAAGAAAAGACCTTAAAACATAACGGCCTGCATTGTCTAAGCGTTAGCGTTAAAAAGGAAACCTGCCATATCCCTCATTTTATCCTGAAGATTAAGCATTTCATCCGAAGGGAACTGCCTGATTAACTGGTTTGACTCTTTATCAATCACCTTGATAATAATTTCGTTGTTTTCTTCATGAACCGTGAAATTCAATTTTGTCTGAATGGTTTTAGACATATCCTGGAAAGAATCAAGAACCTCCATCACATCCTGGCTTGTCATTTGTGCAGATGCAGGAACTTCTTTTTCCTCCAGGGGTTCTGCATCCTTTTTCTGCTGAGTCTGTATTGATGCATCAATGGATCGCAATTGAGCAATATCAACATTTTCCTGGCCGTTCACTTTGATGGCTGCACTATCCATTCTTCTTCTCCTTTTGGTGAACATTCCCAAGCAAAATCATTCTTTGATATTTCCCAGGATCATTTCAATAAATTCACAAATATAAACTGGTATATTCTAATTAAAATTATTGTCGGTTCCATGGACAAAAAGCTTGAGGAGAAAACCGGGATTTTTCCTTGGCCACCCAACTATATTGCCTTTGGTCACTCTCTGTTGTACTAAGGTTTCTTTTTTGCAACCCTTACCCTGTGCAAAACAGTCTCTTTTTTGCACCCTCCAAACTGGCCAAAGGATGCAAAATAGCTGAAACACAGTTATACAAGCTATTCAAACAGATTATTAAAATAAAAGATCTCTGTCATATCCTTTGCTTTCCAACCATTAAAAAATAAGCCCATGAGTTGCAATTTTGCGAATATTAGCGTAAAAGATAATAAAAAACAATGATTCAGGAAATCCTATATATGAATAAAAATAAAACATTTGCCCCCCTTGAAGAACACACCACAAAAGTCATTCTCGATTGTATTTCAGATGGTGTTTTTACAATAGACTATAACTGGAAAATCACTTCTTTTAACCGGGCTGCCGAAGAAATTACCGGCATCTCCAAAAAAGAGGCCATGGGACGACACTGCTGGGATGTGTTCAGATCCAATATGTGTGAAGAAGATTGTGCCTTGAAAAAAACAATGGAAGAGGGAAAACCCTTTATCAGCACATCCGCCTATATCATAAACTCTGACAAAAAAAAGATCCCCATTACCGCTTCCACCTCTCTGCTAATTAATGGAAACGGAGATGTCATAGGAGGGGTTGAGTCTTTTCGTGACCATTCTTTGGTGGAAGAATTAAGGAAAGAACTATCCAGCAATTTTCAAGTGGAAGATATGGTCAGCAACTCCTCGTCCATGAAAAACATCTTTAATATCCTCCCCCAGATCTCGGACTCTGATTCATCGGTATTGATTGAGGGAGAAACCGGTACCGGAAAAGAACTGATGGCCAGGGCTATCCATAACACGAGCTATCGAAAAGACAAACCGTTTATCGCCATCAACTGCGGAGCTCTGCCCGACACCCTGCTGGAATCCGAATTGTTCGGGTACAAAAAAGGGGCTTTTACCAATGCTGTAAAGGACAAACCAGGACAATTTGGTCTGGCCGACGGGGGAACGGTTTTTTTAGATGAAATCGGTGACACCAGTCCAGCCTTCCAGGTCAGTATGCTGCGGGTCCTCCAGGAACATGAATATACCCCCCTGGGAGGAATAAGCAAAGAAAAAACAGATGTTAGAATAATTGCAGCCACCAACAGGAACCTGTCCGACCGGGTTGAGAAAAACCAATTCCGCCAGGATCTTTACTACAGGATCAATGTGATCAGCCTTACCCTGCCCCCCCTGCGGCAGCGCATGGAAGATATTCCCCTTTTGGTGGAACGGTTTATCGCCAAGTTGAACCTGCGCCAAGGAAAATTAATACAGGGCATCAATCAAAAAGTGCTATCCGCATTTATGGCCCACCAGTTTCCCGGCAATATCCGTGAGCTGGAAAATATTATTGAACATGCATTTGTGCTCTGCACAGAAGGGTATATCACCCCCCAACACCTGCCCGGTTTTTTGTCCCCGGGTACCGACCTTAACTGCGACCAAAATGATGACCCGGTTAAATGCGCACAGACCAAGTTGATCATTGATGCTCTAACCCAAAACAATTACAACCGAAATGCTGCGGCCAGGGCCTTGGGAATTCACAAAAGCACCCTTTTCAGGCGGATCAAAAAACTGGGTATAACATTGTAATGGATACTAATCGCAACCCATTGCCCCGAATCAGTCTTGTTTTTGCGACCCTATTGGTGAAAATTACAAAACTATTCCGGGGTACATTCTGCCCAACCCCCTATTTTATCTGAAAATTCTTTCCAATAAAGATAATACTGCCAACCAGGCACAGCCCTTGCAGAAAAACTTGCAGAAAAAGGTTAACGATATCTGTACACCACTAGGCAGATTTTAAAAAAATAGGAGGTTGCCTGTGAAAATAGCCATTACCATTTGGGGAAACCGAATTTCCCCTGTTTTTGACGCTGCCCATACCCTTCTGGTTGCCAGGGTTGAAAACAGGAGGATACTAAAAAAAATGTATACGCCCTTTGACCCGGACTCCCCCCAGGATTTGATCCGAATTCTAAAAAAAATGAAGACCACCACTTTGATCTGCGGTGCCATTTCCACCAAACCAGCCGATTTCATTGTCGAAAACGATATCAAGCTAATCTCATTTGTCACTGGAAATGCCCTGGATTTTCTTGATAGCTTTGCCACCAGGCAGGCCATTGAAAAAGTAAACATGATGCCAGGTTGCAGTATAGATTATTGCCGACGTCAAAAATGCAGGCAATCCATTGGAATAGTGCCTGCCACCTTAAAATAGTAAACAAACACAAATATCAAGGACTTCTGTGCCTACTTAACCTGAAACTCCCCCTGCCCTGAAACCCAATTGAATTGCCATAATACTATGTCGGCTTTATCTTGCTGGTTGACAAAATGGGCAAAAAATTATTAGACTCATTTGGTCTCAGCATTTTCCCTGACATTTCCATGGGAATCCGTTAAAACCGACAAGATAGGACAGTATAAAGGATATATGACGGAACAGCCCACCTATGAAGAACTGGAAGAGCGGATCAAAAACCTTGAAAAGGAAGCTGATCTCAGGCTTTCCCTGGGAGAGAAAGATAAAACCGCCCGGAAAAATTACACCAGATTTTTAAAATTTCTTCCCTACCCGGTCCTTATCCGGGATAAAAAAGGCCTTGTATCCTATCTAAACCCAGCCTTTACCCACACTTTCGGATGGACACTTGAAGAATTAAAGGGGAAAAAGGGCCGGCAATATATCCCCGGACCATTACGAGAAGAGCTATCCCAAAAAATAGTTGGCCTGCCTCCTAAAAAAAATGTAATCAAATTGAACACCAAGCGGCTAACCAGGGAAGGGAAAATACTGGATGTTATTATGCGGGTGGGGGTTGAGAGGGATGAGAAAAACCAGCCGACCAGCATGATCATTGTTCTCAGGGATGTTACAATGGAAAGGCGAATCAACCGAAATCGCAGCGCCATGAACCGCATCAGCCAGGTATTGCCCCAATACCCGGAACTGCAAAAAATCATGCATTATGTAAGCGTGGAAATCAAGGAACTTCTGGGTACGGAAGGTGCCAATGTAATCTTACTGGATGAGAGCCAGAAAGAATTTTATTTTTTAAGTGTGGTCCACGATGATCCCGGCACCCAGGAGCGGATCAAAAAAATTCGTTTCCCCATGGACGAACTAATTGCAGGCCAGGTGGTCAAAACCGGAAATCCAGTTACAATAAATTCCCTGCCTGATAACCAGACCCTTCACCAGAACCGGGATGAAAAAATTGGACACAAGGTCAGAAATGTCATGGTGGTTCCTTTGCGTACCAAAGAACGCATCATCGGCGTGATCACGGCGGACAATAAAAAAGAAGGCGAATTTGATAAAACCGACCTGGAAATCTTAAATACCATTGCTGCCACCGTTGCGCTTTCCATCGAAAATGCAGGGGTTTCAGAAGAACTGCGAAAGGCCAACGAAGAACTAAAAGGATTGAATGCTGCAAAGGACAAGATGATCAGCCACCTGTCCCATGAACTGAAAACACCTGTGGCCATTTTGCTCAGTTCAATTAAAATCCTGTCAAAAAAGCTCAATCTTCTGCCGGAAAAAAGCTGGGAGTCAACCCTGGAAAGGATACGCAGGAACCTGGACCGGATTATCGGTATTGAAGATGAAGTTTACGATATAGTCGAAAAAAAATCCTTTGTGCATAAAAATGTATTTTCCCTTATTTTTGATCAATGTGAAGACACCATTGAAGCCTTAATTGCCGAAGAAATAGGGGAAAAAGGGGTGATCCCTAAAATCCGGGAAAAACTGGATGATATTTTCTCCTCAAGGGACATTGTGATAAAAAAGGTCTACTTGAACCAATTTGTTGAAGAGAGGATAGAAAAACTAACCCCCCTCTTTTCCCACCGTGATGTAAATACATCCATAGGGCTCCAATCATC
>DAOWDR010000006.1 GCA_030638935.1 Desulfobacteraceae bacterium
ATGATGTAGGATATACACAAGAATATTCATCAATTTTGTAAAAGAAAAGCTGGCCCTGAAATGAGACAGCTCTGTATGATGTACTTGTTTCTTTGTGTTTAACGGTAATTTGATGAATCGTCTATTTTGCTTTCTTTCTTTGCCAAAATATTCGTCAGTGCAAAACTTCCTGTAACTAATTTCAGGGTATGGTTTCCTTATTTTGTCAAAATTAAAAAGATTGTCACTGTAAAAATTGTCTATGTATTCAGCCATTTCTGCAAGGGTGCGGATACCTTCTGACGGTGTTTGATCTTCGGTTCCTGTGAGCCGTTCTATGGGAAGGTCTAAAATCTGAGAATAATCATAATTGCTCACCACTTCATCCATGACTTGTTTTGCCAATTCCTTTTTGGATTTCTTTGTCATTTTTTTCCAGTGTGGATGATTATATTTCAGTTGCTTTGTCACGAGTTGTCTGATATTTTTTCTGTGCATATTGCCTCTGTTTTTGTGTTTATTTTTTTTGAGTGATGTCTTAAGATTTATACACTAAAACAGAGGTTTTTTCAATACAAAGCATTGAATTTGCTATATTTATTTAGTTTTTCTATCTATCGATTTCAACACCCTTTAAGAGAATCATTTGGTCCCTAATAGTCCTACCATTTGGTCCGGGCATGCTCTTGATTTAATTGCTGTGATTCCTGTTTTGCTCAAAACTATAACCATAGATTGCGTTTTTTAACGGTCTACTGCAGCTTGATGACGGCTTTTTAAGTTTTTTTTAAATTTGTTGACATCGGGAATAGAATCCCATATTAAATGTTTGAATGGTACGATCATTACAGAGGAGTCAGGGCCATTGGGGTTAATACGGCGCCACATAATAGTCCAGGGAGCGTTTTATGAATAATTGTGTTTTCGCACATTTTGAATCCGCATGTTTTATCCTGATACCTATAAAAAACTATTCAACGATAATTAGGCTATAAAAAAATATGGCTATGGAAAATATAAATCGTTTTAAACCTGTGACCGGCAGTAATCTCAGCGAAAAAATAGTCGATCAGATCGAAACCGCCATTTTAAGCGGCGGCATTGAAACCGGCAAACGGCTCTCAAGTGAGCGAGAACTGCAAAAACAGTTTGAAGTCGGCCGCGGTGCCATCCGGGAAGCCCTGCAGACATTGAAACAAAAAGGGATTCTTGAAATCAAAAAAGGGGTCAAGGGTGGCGCTTATGCCAAAAAGATTGAAGTTGGCAGCGCCAGTGAATCCCTGTCTATCTTACTGAGGCAGAATATGGTCCCTCTGGAACAACTGGTTGAATTCCGGGATGCAATTGATCGGACAGAGGTTACACTGGCGTCGATCAGGGGAGCTGATGAAGAAAAGGAAAAATTGGTTCAATTGTCGCTACGCCTAAAAGCGTTAAACAATGAATCGGAAGACCCGGATCTTGCAAAAATCAAATCAATCGACCGGGAGATGAATCTTCTTTTGGCCAAAATGACAAAAAATATCATCTTTGAATGGATTAAAGGCACTATCCAGGTGAGTATAGGGTCTCATGACTCACTGTTGTATGACAACCCGAAATACCGCAGGAAAACCATTGAAAACTGGATCAACACTGCAAAGGAAATTGCAGCAGGTGAACCCTTGAAAGCGCTCTCTTTATGCTCATATCATTATGTCTTGCTGCAAGATTGCATTAAAGAGGAAGCCCTTGGGAATTTAGATGATGTCAAGGAGAAAAAGTAATGCTTAAACTGTCAAAGGTCACCAAGCGATTCGGCTCGCTGGTCGCGGTGAACGATCTGAGTTTTAATGTCGAAAAGGGACAGATTTTCGGCATCGCAGGTCCCAATGGGGCGGGCAAATCAACGGTCTACAATCTGATCACAGGATTCTACAACTTTGAAGGCTCAATTTCGTTTGACGGAAAAGAGATCGCTGGGATGAAGCCTTATCAGATATCTAAGCTGGGGATATCCCGCACATTTCAGATTCCTCAGACATTTCCAAGTCTTACGGTTGAACAGAGTATTGAGGTCGGGAATAGGTTCGGTAACAAGGACCGGCACGATATCAAACGCATAGAAAAGATCATTGACTTTGTTCAGCTACAAGATGAACGGAAAGAACTGACAGGCACCCTGAATCTGCTGGGCAAAAAAAAGCTGATGATCGGAGCCGCGCTGGCAACGAATCCGAAAATATTAATGCTGGATGAACCTATGGCCGGTTCCAATGCCCATGAAATAAAGGCATTGATGGAATTGATAAAGAATATCAATGAAGAATTGGGGGTTACCATCATTCTTATCGAGCATTTCATGAAGGTGCTTACCGAACTCACTGAAGTGCTAATAATCATAGAGACAGGGACTGAAATCTGCTGCGGTGATCCTGTTGAGGTCACCAGTAATCCAAAGGTGATTGAGTGTTATCTGGGAGGTGCTCATGATTAAGGTTACAGACTTGAATGCATACTATGATCAATTCCACGTCCTAAAGGATGTGAGTATTACCATTGAGGAAAATGCGGTTGTTGTGATTCTGGGTCCTAATGGGCATGGCAAAAGTACCCTGCTCAAATCGATTTGCGGGTTAGTCGAGAAAACTAAAGGGGATATTTTATTAAATGATACCTCTATTCTCAATTTACCTTCCGAGAAGATTGTGGATCTTGGTATTACCTATATTGCTGAGACCCGTGAACTTTTTCCCAACATGAGTGTGGTTGAGAACCTTAAACTCGGCGCATACAGCAAGCATGCAAGGCCCTATGAGGCCGAAAACCTGGAAAAAGTTTTCGATCTGTTTCCACGACTTGCTGACCGGAAGAAACAAATGGCCTCCACCATGAGTGGCGGTGAAGCCAAAATGCTTGCCATTGCAAGAGGCCTGATGTCCAGTGCCAAATTTCTTGCCATTGATGAACCCTCGTTGGGATTGCAGCCTAACTTGCGGACAGAAGTTTTTAACACCATTAAAACCATAAACGAGCAGGGAATGACGATTTTGCTGGTTGAACAGAACATTCCGCAAATCGCGGAATTGGCGAGCAAAGTGTATGTTCTGGAAGAGGGACAAATTAGCTTTGAAGGGAGTAAAGATGAGGCCATTAGCGATGATCACCTGAAAGAGATCTTTTTAGGGATGTAGTCAAAGGGTGCGGGGTCATGTCACCGCAGGTGCATTAAATCGGGGTTTTATTATTTTATAGAAAAGAAATTATTATGTTTAGTGAAGATACCGTTTTATTATTGTACGAGATCACCGATGTCATCATCGCAGGACTTTCCAACGGTTCTGTGTACGCTTTAATGGCAGTGGGAATGACACTGGTTTACGGGGTGACAAAAGCCTTTAACTTTGCCTATGGCGATTTTTTCAATTTAGGTGGATATTTTGCCTGGATATTGATTGTGGGTCTGGGCCTTGAGTTTGGCGGCTATGTCACCGTCTTACTGATTGTGGTGCCGCTTTTATTTGCCGTTGGATACGGACTGGAAAAATTCATGATTGCACCATTGCGCAAAAGGGCAGACTGGGAAAACAAAGCCATGATGCTTACCCTTGGCCTATCCTTGTTTTTGAGCAATCTTTATATGGTCGTGTTCGGTGTAAAGCTTAAATCCCTGCCCCCCATTATGGATGGGCTTCTGGAAATAGGCGAGCTTGTCTTCTTCTATCAGGATATCATGATTTTTGTGATGTCTCTGGGGGGGATTTTATTGTTGGGGTGGATACTGAACAATACCCGGACCGGATTGGCTGTCAGGGCCGTGGCACAAAACCCTGCCGGGGCTAAAATCGTGGGCATCAACATCAAGCGCATATTTGCCTCTACCTTTGCCATATCCACCGTCATGGTCGGGTTCGGCGGTATTCTCCTGAGTCAGAAACTCTTTATCAATCCGACCGCGGGCGGAGCGATCATGGTCAAGGCCTGGGTCGTCACAGCGTTTGGGGGGATGGGATCCATCAGGGGAGGCCTTTATGCGGCGTTTATAATCGGTATGATGGAGGCCTTTGTGGGTTGGATGTTTGGTATGAGTTATACCATTATCGCACTTTTTGTTCTATTGCTGGCAACTTTGTCCATCAGACCTCAGGGACTAATGGGAAAAGGGAATTGATATTATGCGACTAAAACAGATGGCAACGATCATAGGAATTGTTTACGGGGTTCTGGCCATTTTACCCATTTTTGTGGGAGATGTGCCTTTTATTATGAATATATTGATCATGTGTCTGATCTGGGCTGTTGTGGCGTCAAGCTGGGATGTGATCATGGGGTTTGCCGGTATTTTCTCATTTGGCCAGGTGGCCTTTTTTGTGATGGGGGCATATTGCTCGGCCATTCTTTCCATCCACCACAACATACCCGTGGTACTGGCTATCGTGCTTGCCGGCTTCTTTACCGCGGCAATGGGTGCGCTGATCGCATTGCCCTGCCTGAGACTGGCAGGCCCATACGTGGCTCTGGTTACCTTCGGGGTTCACATGGCCCTGCAGCCGCTGTTAAAAGGCGAGATCGGCATTGCGCTTGGAACCGGAGGTGCTTCCGGTCTTCTGACCATACCTCCTATCAGTATTCTGGGATATACCTTTGGGGTAGACAATATGGTTCCCACCTTTTATTTGATCCTGATGATATCTCTTATCTGTGTGCTGACTATCATGGTGATGATCAAATCATATTGGGGCCTGGCATTCCTGGCACTTAAAGACTCGGAACCATTTGCCATGAGCTTAGGGATAAGCGCCTTTAAATACAAACTCATGGTATTTGCCCTGACCTCATTTCTGACCGGTCTTATCGGGGCGGTATACGGCCATTTTTATGGTATGCTTTCGGTACGTATGCTAGATCTTGATTTATTCAGCATATTAATGATAATGATATTGGTCGGCGGGCTGGGTCATTTTCCCGGTGCCGTCATCGGATCGGTCCTGGTGGTTATTGCCAGTGAACTGATGGCTCCCCTAGGCGTCTATCGCGCTGTGACCATGGGGGCTTTGGTAGTTGTCCTGGTGTTGGCATTACCAGATGGTGTGATGGGTATTTTCTCAAAGCGGACAAATCGTGTTGAAAGTACATGAGGTTGATCCACAGCAGAGAAAACAAATGATGCCGCTGGTTTACAATATGTGGTTAATTAAAAGAGGAGGAATCTATGAAAAGAGTTAAACTGTTGTCGCTGATTCTGGCGATCTGTTTTTTTATGGCAGAGGGTGTTATTGCCGCTGAGACGATATCCATCGGTGTTCCCATACCGATGACCGGTTGGGCCGCAGGTTCAGGAGCCGATTATTTTAACGGCATTAAAATGTCTGTGGATGAGATCAACGAATCCGGTGGACTTTTAGGAAAACAGATTCAAATGATTCGATTTGATTCCAAGGGCTTTGAACCTGAAGTTGTTATGCAGGCGGCCAATTATCTATGCGGACAGAAAAAAGTGGCCTCTATCCACGCTGGCTGGGCCGGATGGGGACAGGATGTTCGGGCCTATGGGAAATACGACATCCCCTTCTTTGCAGATGACGGTTCTGTAGATGCTGTAAATGTCTTCAGGGAAGATCCTGAAAAATATTCCAATATTTTCCAATTGACCCCAACAGCGGCGGGCCAGGCTGAAAGTGTGTTCCGTGCACTGACAACCTTGCCCTATGAATGGCCGAACAAGAAGGTTGTTATCATTAATACTGATGATTCCTGGGGGCTTGGGGTCTCTGATACCTTGATCAAAGAATATGAAAAGATCGGGTGGAAAATTGCCAAACGTGAGACCGTACCTTACGGGACCACCGAATGGGGAGTGATTTTATCACAGATCCGTCGTATTAAACCTGCGCTGATCCACTTTGAAATCGCCAGTGGTCAGGAAAACATTTCATTTTTTCAGCAATTTCTCAAACGTCCGACCAATTCAATTGTCAGTCTCGGCTGGGGTATTACACCCCGTGAGGTCATCAATGTTCTTGGCACCAAAGCTGATGGACTGATTGGCCAGATGCCCTCTGGCTTACCCGGACCCAAGGCCCCAAATGCAGCCGGCCAGGCCTGGTTAGACAAGTGGCAAAAACTTTATAACTATCAAGTCCCTGCCGGTGCCTTTATTACGTACACTGCTGTTAAGGCATGGGCAAATGCCGTGACTCAGGTGGGAGATGCCTACGATTTCAAGGCGGTTAATAAGTATTTATCAGACAATGGATACGAAGGCATTCAGGGAAAACTTGAATGGGATAAAGACAATGTGCTTAATCTCCAGAAAGGATCTCCGGTCGTACATTACCAGGTTCAGGGTGGTGAGCTCCAGGCCATCTATACCGATCCTCCAATGACGCCCTATCCCGGATCCAAGTTTAATAAGCCCGCTTGGATTAAATAAGTCCCTTTTTATATGACAGGAAAAAAGCGTCACTTCGGTGGCGCTTTTTTTTTCAAGCCTATGGGAGTTGAGTTTTTTGTGCAGTTTCTTTATGATGCCTTTAGGACAAAATCAGAGTGTTTGTCGTGGTGGATATCTATCCATTTTCCGGACAAAGATAAATTTGAAGGAATAAAGCAAATCAGGATTTTCAAGTTTATACAACAAATATTAGATCAAACCACGAAAGGAGTCGATCATGAACAAAAAGCTTCGGTATAAAATTCTTAAGGGGGCGCTAATCCTGGTTTTTATAGTATGTGTCGCAATAACAGCGGTTGTATCATTGATTATCAATCAACAGAGCAGGGATACGGCACAGCAGGCAATTACCAAGTCTTTAACAGTCCTACAGAATTCATTGGTTGACAGGCAAACGTTATTTTCTGAGTCCATGTCTCAAATGGCCACGGTAAATAAAATCGGGGATATCGTTAAATTCCTCATAAGCTACAAAGACAGTGGTCTGAATATGATGCGTCCAAGTTTTGAAAAAATCGGAAACATGATTACCAATACCGCAACTTTGGAAAATTTATTGACTCTTGGTATTTATTCAAATGAGGGTGAACTGATAAACTATTTTGAAGAACAGGACTCCCGGCAAATTTTAATGGGATATCAGTTTGATTCCAAATATTATTATCGTACCTTTAAAAAGGGAGAGGCATATGACCGGATAAAATACGTTGAAGGATCGAACGTAGAAGGGCTTAACCTATCCATGAACTATGCGGGAAAAATACCGGATCAGTTGTCAGTATCCTTTGTTAGATCAGACAAATTTTTAAAAATGAAAATAGTGGTACCGATTTATGCGGATTCCTTTAATGAGGAAACTGAAAAGTTAGAGTCGGTTCAGGTGGGCTTTTCAGTTGCTGAAGAAAGACTCTCAGAAGCATTTGTTCAACAAATGTACAGAATCACTGGCATGAAAATGAATTTAATTGTGAACGATAGTTTTAGTGTGGGTGACTTTCCAAATTATACTGCAGTCAATATTTCGGATATTCCTAAATCGTTAGATACCTTTTGGTCAATCGCCAAGCAAAAATTTTATTTTAATGATGTTGATATTGACTCTCAAACGTATTTTCAAGGGATTCTCCCCGTATATTCGAAAGGAAAATTTATTGGTGGTTTAATAGTCCTGCAATCAGATGAAATTGCTCGGGCAAATACCTGGCAGATGGTTATGATGATCGGTATTGTGTCTTTGGTGTGTATGATATTAGTGATCCCGGTTGCTTTTATAGCTGCAGGGACATTGGTGAAACCCCTTATTAATATTGTTGAAAAATTAAGAGATATTGCCGAAGGAGACGGCGATTTAACCAATCGTCTGAAAGTTAAGTCACAAGATGAAATAGGGCAGGTGGCCCAATGGTTTAATTCGTTTATAGTTAAAATTCATACCCTTGTTTCTGATGTTGCCCAGAATGCAAATGAATTAAACGAATCATCAACAACGCTTGAGCAAATTTCCAAGACAATGGCAAAAGGAGCTGAACAGACTGCCGATAATTCGAATTCCGTATCAGCTGCAGTTGAAGAAATGAGTATCAGTATGACATCGGTTGCAGCTTCCATGGAACAGGCTGCAGGTAACATGGGGATGGTCGCCTCTGCAACAGAGGAGATGAGCAACACAATTAATGAAATATCACAAAATACAGTCTCTGCAAAAGAAATTACAGAAGATGTCGTTTTAAAAACAAATGAGGCTTCTGGGCAGATTCAAGAACTTGGGAATGCGGCAGACGATATCGGTTATGTTGTTGGCGTAATCACAGACATCTCAGATCAGGTCAACTTATTGGCATTAAATGCCACTATCGAAGCCGCCAGAGCTGGAGATGCTGGAAAGGGTTTTGCTGTTGTTGCAAATGAAATAAAGGATCTTGCAACACAAACCGCAGACGCCACAAATGAGATCAAAGAAAAAATCGAAACAATGCGGGCGTCTACTGGAAAAACCGTTGAACAGATAGGGGATATTTCAGATGTTGCCAACAAAGTAAATGAAATCGTTTTGATGATAGCATCGGCTGTTGAAGAGCAGTCTGTGACAACACAAAATATTTCTGAAAATATTGTCCAAGTCACACAGGGAATCGATACAATAAACAATAATATTGCAGAAAGCTCCACTGTTTCCACTAAGATCGCAAAGGATATCAGTCAAGTGACTCAGGCAGCCAATGAGATGACTGAGAACAGTGATCATGTTGATGTCAGGTCGAAAGAACTGTCAGGATTGTCTGAAAAGCTTATGGAGGTTGTGAATAAATTTAAAATATAGCCTTTTATAGCATTTGCCACAAATGCTTTCAGATTGAAGCGACTGACAATCGGCTTATCGATATCTTCATTTGGAAATTCTTTCTGGCAATTGCCTAATTATTAGGTGCCAAGCCCGATTCTTTTCAGGATTTTGTATAGGATGTGGGTGGGAATAAAATTTTTCATCAATGGCATCATTATGCTCAATTTCCCAATCCGGACAACAGCCTCAGACTGATCCGAGAGCATCTTTTCCGCAAGAGATCCGGCAAATTCATCAGTGGGGGTGGCGTTGTTCTGTGAGGCATTGGCCCTGGCCTCAATGGCTGACTTTACCGGAAGATACCATGAGGGCTCTTTTAATACCCGGGGAATGGTCTTTTCTGTCGCATTACCAATCAGACTGGATCGTCATCACACGGATGCCGAATGAGGCAAGCTCCATGCGCAGGGCATCTGAAAGGGCATGAAGGGTAGCTTTGGAGGTACAACCGGCCCCGGAAAAAGGGGTGATGGTAATAAATTGAAGTTGAACACAATTTTTGTATCACATAGTATGTAATAGGTGATATGTAACAAAAGGCATAGCATATCATTCTTTTAAAAACAAGAAAAAAAGTATTTACATAGTACATAATATGTGATATTTTCGTTCCACAAACTCGAAATCGGGAGATTGCCATCAAAACTTATATTCATACAAATTTTGACAAATGCACCGGATGCAGTATCTGCCAGCTTGCATGTTCCTTTGCCCTGTTCGGAGGATATAATCCGCGACTTGCCCGACTGGTCATCAAAAGTGAAAGAGAGAAT
>DAOWDR010000013.1 GCA_030638935.1 Desulfobacteraceae bacterium
AATCTCCGCCCGGGCCTATCTCCTTGATAGGATCGATGGCAAGAGTTTCGTCATTCACAGGGATACCCTGAATCGTATGTTTAATCATACGCGCAAACTCACAATCTAGTACCAGTTGGCCGTAATCAAAGGTGATGCCGCTTTCCAGCATCCCCGAACCGTAAATCATATTGGCACCTGCCAATGCGGGAATCAGTCCGGTGAGTGTCTTTTCATGGCCCATCTGGGTATCTGATATTTTACTATCGCCCTACTGCCCTGCCACATAACTGGGCAGGGCATAATATCGTGCAAGACGGGCGACTGCTCCGCTGATAACAGCACACTCGGGTGTGCCGACACTGGCAGAGGCAAGCTTTAAATCCATGGCGGTTGTGGAACTGCCGTAAATTACAGGGGTCCCCTTCCGGGTTAGCTGGGCCAGGGTGATTCCGGTAAGAACTTCGGCATTATGATTCACCAGGGTGCCTGCCAGGGTAACAGGAGAAGTGCCTCCTGCCATGGCCATGGATAAAATATTGCAGACCACATTATTTTTGGCAGCCTCCATAATAATCTCACAGCAATCGGAAATCAGTTTCAAAGGGCTTACCGGACAGGTTGTAAAAGAGACAAGGGGGCGTTTTTTAAATTCTTTTACGCCACCTGCTATGGCTTCACCCATTTGAATAATTTTTTTCAAAAATTTGCCGTTGCCCGGACCAAAGGCACAATGCTTTGTGGTATTTGTCAAATATGCTTCTGCATTGTGAAGGGGCACTGTCTCCTGATTTACATCATGGGCTCCAAGGGCTTTTTCACAAAAATCAATTTCCTCCAGATAATCAATAACCTTGGCTGAATCGATAAGGTCTTTTTTAACCGGGGGCCTGTTCTCTCCCGTGTATGGATCATTCACCATTACGCCTTCACTGAAATTGGTAAAATAAACCCGGGTGCTTTCCAAAACAAGATCATGCTTTGGGTCACGGCCATACAGCACTACCTTGGAAGGCGCAGACCGGATTGCGTCCTCCACAACGTATGGCGGAATCTTTACAATCTTCGTATCTCGGTCTACAACCGCTCCCCCCTCTTCAAAACGATCCAATGCGGTTTCATCTTCTACAAAAACGCCTGTTTCGTTTAGAACTTCAAGGGTCCCGTAATGAATCTCATCCAGCTCGTCATCGGTTAAGATGTTGAGACTCAATCCTGCGCTGAGTTGTCTTCCTGCATGAAAATTACGTTTCATCAGATTTTCACCTCGCAACTATTGGAATTAACATTTGTTGGCTTCCGTTTAAAAAAACAGCGAAAAAGGGAAACCGATTATTTTTTTATCCACAAAAAAATAATGTATCTCTACCAACTTAAAACATTTATACTTGACACAACTACAAAAGCTTTATAGGTTTGTCAAACAAAAAATGTTCAACAATATTGCTTGGCAAAAATGTTCAACACTATATTTATTTGACAAAAAAATTAATTTAACTCCGGCAGCATTTCGCTCCGGGATAATATAGTCAAAAATATGAACAGGAGGCTTACAATGAAAAAAACATTTTGGATCTTTGCTCTGATTTTAGTGACATTCTTTATTTCTTCCGGAAACTTAATCGCCGGACAATCTGCACTGGAAGAGATTTATGCAGCAAAGAAAATTGTCATTTCCACCGACGCCAATTATGCGCCCCAAAGTTTTTTGAATGACAAAGGAGAACTGGAAGGATTTGATGTCAGTGTTGCAAAGGAACTTGCCAAAAGATTGGGTGTCCAGGTAAAATTCATCACACCGGACTGGGATCTCATCACTGCTGGAAAATGGGGTAAAAGATGGGATGTTTCCATTGGTTCCATGACCCCCACAAAAGAAAGAAAAAATGCCCTTTTGTTCACCCTGCCCTATTATAGCTCTCCTGCTCAATTTGCCGTACACAAGGATAATAAAACCATAAAAACCATTGCTGATTTTGCGGGCAAAAAAATCGGAGTCGCCGGTGAAACAACCAATGAAAGATATCTGCAAAAAGATCTGTCCATTGAAGACGTTAAAATTGTTTTTCAGGATTGGAAAGCAGGCAAGCTTCAAACCTATCCCACCGATGCCAATCACATAGAAGACCTGTCCCTGGGTGACGGTCTTAGACTGGATGGCATCTTTTCATCCAGACAAACCATTGCCGAAGCCATCCGTTCAGGATGCGGCGAGGGCTGTCCCTTGAAAATGATTGGAGAACCTCCCTATTATGAACCCCTTAGCTTTGCCCTTGATAAAAGCCGGGCCAATAGTCAAACCCTTGTTGAAAAACTCAACCAGGTGATTAAATCCATGAATGAGGACGGCACATTGGTTAAACTGTCTGAAAAATTTTATGGTACCAACCTGATCCCAAAGTTATAAGATAAAAAACCAGAAGCGGGTTTTGATACTCCACAGACCTTTAAGTATTAAAACCCGCTTCATTTTTTTTTAAATTCCATGTCCCATTATACTGCATAAGGAGCTATGAATGAAGCCCGACACAATGCAATTAGGTGAGACCCCCATCCCCCCGGAAGCTGAACTTGTTCTCAGGCAGATTGAAACACAAAAAAAGAAGTACAAACGGAATATGTTCATTGCTTTTACTGTTTTGGCCGTTTTAATGGCCACAACTCTTATTGTTCTGGGCCTTGATTTCAAATTCATGTTAAAATGGCTTCCCTTTGTTCTTGCCGGAAGTGGATATACCTTTCTTGTCGCTTTTTTAGCCATTTCCCTGGCCTGTTTTCTTGCCATAGTGGGAGCTTTGGGAAGGCTTTCTAAAAACCCCGTCTTAAATAGTATTGCCACCTCCTATGTCTCCATAATACGGGGGACTCCTCTTCTGGTCCAGGTTTATATGTGGTATCTGGCCCTGCCCCAGATCGGAAAGGCCCTGGAGGAGATGGGAATCCCAGGAATTCAGGCCTTATTTACCCTGCCTGCTGTTCCAGCAGGCATACTGGCCCTTGGAGTCTGTTATGGTGCTTACATGACCGAAACCGTCCGTGCCGGCATCCAATCCATTAGAATCGGCCAGACAGAAGCGGCAAAAGCACTGGGTATGACCAACACCCAGACCCTTAAACGCATTATTTTTCCCCAGGCATTAAGGGTAATTATTCCACCGGTTTCCAATGAGTTTATCGCCATGATAAAGGATTCCTCCCTGGTCTCCCTCATGGGTGTCTGGGAACTAAGCTATCGGGCCATAAAGGTTGGAAGGCGGCATTTCCAATCTCTGGAGATGTTGATCATGGTGGCATTTATTTATTGGGTCATGTGTTTCTTATTACAATTTGTCCAGGAAAAGATTGAAAAACACATGGCCCGTGGCGACAGGAGAATATGATGACACAAAATTCTAATCCCATGGTAAAACTCACCAATATTCACAAGGTCTTCGGCAAAGAGCTTCATGTGCTTAGCGGCATTGATCTTGAAGTAAATAAAGGCGAGACAGTGGTTATTCTTGGGGCTTCAGGATCTGGCAAGAGTACTCTTCTGCGCTGTATCAACTTTCTTGAAGAACCCACGGCAGGAACCGTTGAGGTTGACAATATTGTGGTCAACGCCGGAAAAAATGACAAAGGCCGGGAAAACCAAATTCTGGACATCAGAAAAAGAACAGGCATGTGCTTTCAGGCCTTTAATCTATTTCCCCATATGACTGTTTTGGAAAATATTATTGAAGGACCAACAACCGTGCTTGGGCAAAAAAGAAAAGATGCCGCCCTTTATGCCCAGGAGCTTCTCGAATGGGTCGGACTGACTGAAAAACGGGATGAATACCCCTCCTGCCTCTCCGGCGGGCAGCAGCAGCGGGTCGCCATTGCAAGAAGCCTTGCCATGAAACCCAAGGTAATGCTGTTTGACGAACCAACATCAGCCCTTGATCCTGAACTTGTAGGAGAGGTGGTTGAAGTTATGGAACGGCTGGCCAAGGAAGGCATGACCATTATTGCGGTTACCCATGAGTTGCATTTTGCCCGTGATGTTGCGGACCGTGTTCTGATTATGGACCAGGGGAACTGGATTGAAGAGGGAACTCCTGAAAAAATTTTCAACAACCCTGAAAAAGATCGCACCAGACAGTTTTTGGCACATATTCTATAGACAGCCAGTATATGACTGATATATCGTCTGCCATCATAATTAATACTGATATGGATGTAGGAGGTATAAATGAGCGGCAATCTAGAAAAAGTGGCTTATGATAAAATAAAAGTAGCCATCAGCAAAGGCTATATTAAGAAAGGAGACAAGCTGAAAGAAGTCTCTTTATCCAAGAGTCTGAATATGAGTCGTGCAACTGTTAAAGGGGCCTTCAAACGGCTGGTATATGAAGGTCTGGCTGAACATGAGCCATACAAAGGAGTTTCAGTGGTCAATCCATCTCCTGAATATATCAAAGAGTCATACCAGGTGAGGGCCCAGTTAGAAGAGATGGCAACAATTTTAGCTGCTAAAAAACTTGGTTCCAAGGATTTTAATAGTCTGCACAAACTCATCCGGGAGGAGGAAGAGGTTTTCAAAGCCAGGGCGCTGGATCAATATCATAAAATCAATAGTGCATTTCATTTAAAAATTGCTGAAAAATCAGGGAACCGGGTCCTGATCCATTATATAAGGGAACTTTTGCAGAAAACAAACATCTATCTCATTCTTTTTGATCCCTTTTATCAATTGCAGGACACCAGCAATCCCTCTCCCCGGGAACACCAGATTATTGTTCAATACCTTGAAAAAAAAGATGGTAAAAAGGCCGGGCTTGAAATGAAAAAGCATTTGGAAAGCACAATGAACTCAATTGATTTAAAAAAAGTTCTCCCCAATGATTATCTAACCGTTTAAAACCAAAAAAATAACTTAGTGT
>DAOWDR010000549.1 GCA_030638935.1 Desulfobacteraceae bacterium
ATCCCAAAACCTTCGTTCCTTGATACCTGTTAATGCTTCAAGCTGGCCTGGTCCAAACCCGGCTGAATCAAAAAAGGGTTTGAGTCGTTCTTCTATCTCTTCCGAGGTTATGATATGGGGTGCCAATTCATATCCAAAGGATTCAATAAATACTGTTGAGTATTTCATCGTTTTCTCCAAAAATTCATAAGATCGTCCCGGGTAATGCCGGAAAGCTTCATTCCCATGTCCTTGTATAACACAATTTGCAAGTCATCGGAAAACATGTGGGCATCGGCGATTACATAGGGTTCAGGATTGTATCCAATTTCTTTGATTTCTATTTTATACCTTACTTTCTTGGTTTCCCGGGTCACAGGTCCCCGGCATTTTAAATCACTTTCATTAAAAGGGATCACATCATAGTGGACAGCATTGTCCTGGCTGACCCAGCCCATCCTCTGGACAAAAATTCTCAGGGTGTGGGCACAGCATTCGTACATAAGGGTGCCGGGCATGACCATGTCATCAATGAAATGACAGGTTAAAAACCAGTCATCGGGATGGATGTCGGCCTCGGCACTGATTGTGCCCAACCCGAATCTGCCGCCCAAAGGATCCAATTCAATTACCCGGTCAATTAGGGACATTTTTCCTTTGGGAAGCCATTGGTTTTTTCCAAGGGTTATCCCTTTAAAAGGATGACCAAAGGCTGTTTCAAGATCCCCCTGCCTTAATGTCTGGATTTTCTCTTGGGAAAAGCAGGTTTTTTCCACGGGCACAAGGGGGTTGAAAATAGCTGAGGGCACAATTGGATTCAGATCTTCTTCTTTAAGAATGATTCCCCCAGAATTTTCCACCTCCTGTTCAGTGAAAAATCCGGCACACCCGTCTTTCATGGAAATTAACAATTGGTTGTTTATATACCCCTTGTAGTGGAAAAAGAATAGGTATACATCTCCTTGTTTTAAAAATCGGTCAATTTCAATGTGGTATTCAATGGTTTCATTGGGCTCGGGCAGGGTTCGGTGAAATGTGACCTTTGCATCCAGAAGCCTGTATTTGCGTTTGCCTTTTACGGCATGGTCAATGCCAAGCCAGGCGCATAAAAACAGATCAGCCTGTCCCGCTTCAATGGAAATGGAGACAGGTGCTTTGCCCCCGTCAAGATACCAGGCCTTTTCTTTAACATCGTGCTGGGTGATGATTTTTCCCGACTTGAGAGACAGCATCTCTCCTTGAATATCCATGATCCTGTCCACCAGCATCAGGGGTTCTGCTGGCAGCCTTACCCTGACAGGATAGGTGTCAATAATATCAAACTCAGGCCCCAGCACATTTCCTGCCTTTCCAATTGCATATTCCAGGCATTTGTCCCTGTCCAGGAATGGGGTTGCCATGTCGGTCTTTTCAAGGGATTCTTCCGGTTCTGCCAATATTTCTGTTACCCCTGCCGCCGCCCTGACCAGGGCCTTAAACTGGCTTTCCATCAGGGCCATATTCTGGCTGGAAAAATTGAGAAATTTTTCATGGGCCCGGGCCGTGGTATTGGCTGCATCGGCAAAAAGTTCCGTACCTGTCAGTGGTGCGGGTTTTGGCCTGGGTATGGTCATATTTTCTTTGACAGGTTCGGTGCCATGGATGGCGTTAATCATATCCATGGTCACGGAAGGCCGGGATGTTTTGATCTGAAAAGGAAGATGATTTTGGTTTTTTCGGGCTGCCTTGGCAGGGGCGCTATTGAAAGAGACTGCCCGGGAGGTGTCCTGGTTTGGAAGATATTCCTCCATAACAGCATGGGCACAGGCACCATCCAGGGTTATGGAGCCCACGGCTGCCTTTCTTGGTTTTCCCTGGGCAATCTGCCAGGATTGCTTGGTTTCAGGTGTTGCAAGTCCTTGAAGTCCGTTGAATCTGGATGCCTGGGGAAGGGGAGATCCGGGCAAAATTTGGTGGTAAAGGGATAAGGATGCCTTTATCACGGAAAAGAGGCTTGCAACCCCGTTGGTGTCACCAATGGTTGAAGCGGCGCAGGAAATGTTTAACAATGCCCAGGATTTGTTCTGTGATACAATTTGGTTCAGGGCCATGGCTTCTGCTGCTCCCTGGTCACCAATTCCTGTGGAGTGGGTGTCGATTAGGGACAGATCTGAAAGTTTTGTGTCGGCATTTTTTAAGGCCCTGTCAAAGGAATCGGTATACCGCTGGGAAAGCATTGTTTCATCTGATTTTTGAATTTGGTCCCTAGACCGGGTTTCTTCAGGTTCCTTGATTTCTCCGGGGATTCGGGCTCCGCCCGATCCTGCTATCCCGGTGATGATGCCGTAGATCCGGTCTTTGTCTTTTATGGCCTGGTCAAGGCGTTTTAAGACCAGGGCGCAGGCCCCTTCCGACGGAAGGGTTGTCCCAAAGGGGTTTGCTTCATTGTTCAGGGTAAATTCCCGAATATCACCTGCAAGGTCCACACATCCGCATAAAAAGGTGTCGGTTTCATGGCTGCTTAGGGAATGGACAGCTGTTTCAAGGGCTTTTATGCCCGAAGCCGCTCCCGCAGACAGTGTGAAGCAGGGACCGCCCAGCTTGAATTCCCTGGCAATCCTGGATGCCACAATTCCTCCCAGGGCTCCAAGGGTCCTATTAAAATTAAGTTTTGGACTGATCTTGTCTAAAAGATTTTTGTCCCGGGTTTTCAGTTTCCAGCGCAGGAAAAAATCCGTGGACCCGAAATCAAATTCAATGCCGATGGCACAGCCGGTTTTTATCCGGTCAGGCTCGGCTTGGAGGGGCCGGGGGCTTATGCCGGCATCTTTAAGGGCGCCCTTTGCAGCTTTGAGCATGATTAAATGCTGGGGCAGGATATCTTCCATCTGATTAGGGGGAATATGAAATTCCCCAAGCTCCACACTAACCTCTTCCATGAAAGTTGTCTGGATTTTATCCATTCCAGGGACCAGGTGGGCCGTCCTCCTCCATCGGGCCCCTGGAACAGAGGCTTGGGGTTGGGATTTACCAAAAACCAGGTTTTTAAATTCTTCAAGATTTTTGGCGTTCCTGGAAAGGGTTTCCATTCCCACAATGGCACAGGGAACACTTTTAAATACCGGCGGTTCAATACTGTCAGGCACAAAGTGTAAAGAGGATTTATCCAAAAATTCTTCCACCAGAATATGGGCGTTGATGCCGCCGAATCCAAAGGCTGAAATACCGGCTTTCCTGGTGACGCCAGGCTGTTCCGGCTGCCAGTGCCCGGTCTGGGTTTGGACCTTTATGGAAGTTTGATTCAAGGGGCTGTTATCTGGTGGGGCCGTGAAATTCAGGGAGGGGGGCAGACATCCTTTTTCCATGGCCAATACGGTTTTAATGAAACCTGCGCTACCTGCTGCTGTGAGCAAATGGCCAATCATGGATTTGATTGATCCAATGGACATTTGTTTATCCGGACATCC
>DAOWDR010000357.1 GCA_030638935.1 Desulfobacteraceae bacterium
TGAGGTGGATATTGAGTTTGAGGAGCCTGATCTGGAGATAGAAGCCCCGGAAACAACAGAGGATGAACTCGAGGCAGACCTTTCCTTTGAAGATGACCCCGAGGCGGACCTGGTATTTGAAGAAACAGGCCCGGAACAAGACATGGAACTGGAATCTTCAGATGATCAGGACATGACATTTCCCGATCTTAGTATGGAAACAGATGACCAGGAACCCACAAACACCCAGGCAGATCCGGGTTTGGAGTTTGATGAAGACCCATCCGAAGCCCCTGGCCTTGAGCTGGATAATTTTGACGTTGAAGGAGAACAGCACCTTCCCGACAGCGAGACCCAATTTGAAGAAAACATACCAGAGCCAGGGGATGATTTTGCTTCCTACGACCAGGTTCTGGATCTGGATACCGAGCCTGAAGAAGAGTTTCAATCTGATATGCCCGATGACAAGCCCATTGAGGGAGAAGAACCTCCGGCTGAAAGCCAATTGGTAGAAACCACGCCGGAACAGGACACAGAAAAAGCCCTGATTGAAAAATCCACTCTTGATCATCCTGAACTGGATCCTGGCCGCCCTAGAAAACGAAAAAAGAAATCTGCCATGGGCGCCCCTGTCATGCTGTTGTTACTTCTCTTTATTCTTGTGGCAGGCGGCTATATTGCCAGCATGACCCTGGGATATAAAATTCCCTATCTGTCAGATATCAAAATTCCTATTTTAGAAAAATATCTTAAAAAAGATACTATTAAAAAGCCTGCGCCCAAACCTGTTCCCAACGAGGGAAGTGTCAACGGCAGATTCATTTCCAATGATACAGCCGGAGAATTATTTATTATTACCGGACGGATTGAAAATCAGGCGGCAATACCCTACAGCCATATTCAGATAAAGGGCACATTGATCACAAAGGGAAAGGTCAAGGCAAAAACCCAGACTATTTTCTGCGGCAATATTATCTCGGAAGAGATGCTGAAAACAGGTAATATCTCGGACATTAGCAAACAGCTGACCATCAGAGAAGGATCACACAACTCAAATGTTAATGTGAAGCCGGGAGGTTTTGTGCCCTTCATGCTTGTCTTTTCAAGCCTACCGGATAATTTGGAAAACTTTACGGTTGAGGTGGTTGAATTTTAGCGGCAGGGGTCAATAATTTTATCCTGGATTTATTAAATAAATTATTGACAAGCCAATCAAGACCGTGATATATTTTTTGGGTTTTTTGGCGACGTAGCTCAGTTGGTTAGAGCATGCGGCTCATATCCGCAGGGTCCGGAGTTCAAATCTCTGCGTCGCTACCAAGATTATACAATGCCGGTATCCATGGTAATCCCCGTGGTTACCGGTTTTTTTTTGGCCGGTCTTGTTATTTTACCGGACCTTGTTGTTCCAAGATTCGGATCTGGGCAAAAATCTTACCTTGACTTTTTTTGATTCAGAGCCAAGTTTATGATAAGATTTATAAAATAAAAAGTATTGTTAAAAAAACCATATATTTTGGGAGACGCTATGCCGGGTGTGTATGAAATTTATGTAAAAGACCATTTTGCAGCAGCCCACGCCTTAAAGGGATATGATGGAAACTGCTCCAGAATCCATGGCCACAACTGGATTGTTGAAGCTTACATCCAGTGCACAAAACTTAACAAACTGGGTATCGGCATTGATTTTCGGGATGTCAAAGGGGTGGTAAAAGATGTCCTAGGCAAGCTGGACCATACCAACCTCAACGAGATCATGGAATTTGGAAGCATCAATCCCACCTCGGAAAACCTGTCCAAACTCATTTACACGGAATTGTCACTTCGTCTTAACACAGATCATATTAAGGTGACCAGGGTCATGGTATTTGAAAGTCCGGGATGCGGTTCTTCCTACCAGGAGATATAAGTGTCCCTCAACCTATGTGAGATCTTTTACAGCCTCCAGGGAGAATCGACGTTTACAGGCCTTGCCTGCACATTTATCCGGCTTTCAGGTTGCAACCTTGATTGTACCTGGTGTGACACCACCTATGCAAAAACCGAGAGCAATTCCATGCCCGTTGAAAAAATTATCGATCAGGTCAGGGCCCTTGGCTGCAACCTGGTGGAAATTACAGGCGGGGAACCCCTTTTGCAGAAAGAGACGCCAAATCTGGTCTCAGAACTCCTTGACTTAAATTTTCAGGTGCTTCTGGAAACCAATGGGAGTAAACCCATCAAGGGTATTGATCCCA
>DAOWDR010000458.1 GCA_030638935.1 Desulfobacteraceae bacterium
ACCAAGAAAAAGAGTGAAAATCAATTAACTGGCTGTTTTTGTACACCCAAAGTGGCTGTTAACAACCACAAAAGTTTTTTTGTGAATAGGGGGACGGATCAAGGAAATGCCTACTATATTTATAGGCAAAGCTAAAATATTGAGTATTAACAAGAAAAGGTCAGGACCATATGGTCCTGACCTTTTCTTGTTCAAAAAACACATAATGCCTTCAAAAGCCGGTTATCCGTGGAGGGGCATCCCAATGGCCTTTGATGCCACCTCTCCCATGATTTCCGCCAAAGTCGGGTGGGCATGGATTGTATGGGCTATTTCCTTTGCTGTCAGCCCCTTTTCAATTGCCAGGGTTGCTTCTGCAATGAGATCTGTTGCATGGGGGCCTATCAAATGGACGCCCAGCACTTTTTGACTTTTCTTTTCAATTATCATCTTGGCCTCCCCTGCAATCTCATCAATGGCCTGGGCCTTTCCTAAAACCCTGAAGTTGACGCTTGCTGTTTCCACCTCAAACCCTTTGGCCATTGCTTCTTTTTCGCTCAACCCCACCGTACCGATCTCCGGCATGGTAAAAATGGCCCCTGGCACCACTTCATAACCCATGGTTGATTTTGAATCTGTTTCGTTCTTCATGGCGTTTTCAGCAGCCACAAGTCCTTCATGGGAAGCCACATGGGCCAGCATAATCTTGTCGGGCCCCAGGATATCCCCTATGGCATAGATATCTTTAACAGTGGTTTCCATTTGCCCATTGGCTGGTATCCATCCGGGACCTTGGGTGGACACACCGATATTTTCAAGGCCAAGGCCTTTTGACAATGGAGTCCTGCCGATACAGACAGCCATGATGTCTGATTCGATATTATCGGTTTTTAATTTTTGGGGCTTGGGATTATCTGTAAAGGGGCTTAGGGCAAGGGATATCCCTACCTTGTCTCCTGTTGTATCGGCCCGGGTGACAATGGTATCGCAAAAAACTTTAATTTTTTGTTTTTTCATTTCCCTTAGCAAAAGCTTTGAACAGGCCTCATCCACGGCCGGCAGGGGCAAAAGCCTTGACATGGCTTCAACAACCGTCACCTTACACCCCAATGCGGAAAAAATAAATGCAAACTCGCATCCAATAACACCGCCCCCGACAATGGTCATGGATTTAGGGATATTGTCCAGAACAAGGATATCATTGGAAGAAAGAATCTTTTCATGGTCAAAGGGAAAGTCAGGCACATTCATGGGTTTTGTGCCCACGGCAATGATCAATTTATCATAGGCCAAATCAATTTTCTGCCCGTCCTCTTTGGTCAGTTCAACCAGTCCCTTTGATTTGATTCTCCCAAATCCAGTTTCAACGGTAATTCCCCGGCTTTGTAATAAGGAGGCGATTCCCTTTCTCTGGCTGGAGAGAATTTTTTCCTTCCGGTCCATGAGGACGGCCATATCCGGTGTAATATTCCCATCAATTTTAATACCCAGCTTCCCTGCTTTTAGACATTTTAAAAACAAGTCTGCTGAATTTTTCATGATTTTGGAAGGAATACACCCCCAGTTAAGACAGGTACCTCCCAAATTTTCTTTTTCAATCAAGGTAACTTCCCCGCCAAGGTCAGCCCCGCGCAATGCTGCAATATATCCCCCCGGACCTCCGCCAATAATAATAATTTTTTCAGACATCCTTACCTCCCGTCAATTTTTATCTATTTTAAAATTTAAAACACCTGTTTTTTACGAAATTATTTCACACTATAAAGGTTTTTCATTAATTTTATTAATGATAATTTGTTTTTTCATGAGTTTTTTAAAAATTAATTTGACAATATCATTATCATGGAGTATTTTTCAAGTTAATTTAATTAAATTTGTTTTCCCATGAATTTTTTAGCTAAAAAGAGGCAGAATGAAGATCGATAAAACAAATATTGATATTATTAGAGAACTCAAAGAGGGAAAAAAATCCTTTAAAGTTATCGCTGATAAACTTGCCATTACCGAAAACACCGTCAGATCAAGGGTCAACAAGCTTCAGGAAGAAGGGGTGCTGGAAATCTGCGGACTGGTTGACCCGGCTACCCTGCCCGGTCATAGAACAGTTATCATTGGTATTAAGCTGTCGGAAATGAATCTGGTGGAAAAAGGCGAAGAAATCAGCAAGCTCAAAGGAGTTATTTCAACATCTGTTGTGACGGGCCGGTATGACCTAATTATACTGGTTCTTTTTAAAAAGGGGTTTGGCCTGCTG
>DAOWDR010000062.1 GCA_030638935.1 Desulfobacteraceae bacterium
ATACATGCCGAACAAATATCCGATTTCCCTGCCTCCCACGCCAATATCCCCGGCCGGAACATCTGTATTAGGACCTATATAGCGAAAAAGTTCAGACATGAAACTCTGGCAGAACCGCATCACTTCAAAGTCTGATTTTCCCTTGGGGTCAAAATCAGATCCGCCTTTGCCTCCGCCCATGGGAAGTGTGGTCAGGGCATTTTTAAAAACCTGTTCAAAGGCCAGAAATTTCAGGATAGAAAGGTTAACAGATGGGTGAAAGCGAAGGCCTCCCTTATAGGGGCCGATGGCGGAACTCATTTGAATCCTGAATCCCCGGTTGACCTGGACCTTGCCCTGGTCATCCACCCAGGGTACCCGAAACTGAATCACCCGCTCGGGTTCAACAATTCGTTCCATAATCCCTGCATGCCTGTACTCGGGATTTTTGTCCAGAACCGGCTTTACCGATTCCACAACCTCGGAAACAGCCTGGTGAAATTCTTTCTCAAAAGGATCTCTTGAATTGACTATGTCCATTATTGTACCCATTTTTCTACTCCTGTTTACTATTAAAAGTTTTAGCCTATGATAACGCCATGACCCTTTTACAGCATTAAATCAAATGGTTTTACCATTACAAACACCCTACCATTTATTTGTCAGGGATACGAGGAAAAATCCTGGTATCCCGCTTATTTATTTTGTAAACAAGGCTGAGACCGTCCCGTAAAAATCTGACTGAGCACCAGCCACATAAGTGTCCCAGCCCAGGCCGTTCTGGTAGAAGGCAACCGAAGACAGCTTCTTGGTAAGAATCGCATTCCGATAGGCTATCAGCTTTTCAGAATTCAGGATCTGTAGAATGGCATCCCGGCCAAGGGTTTTCACCAACACCCCGGGTATATAGGTTTCCAATACCTGCCACAAAAGGTTTTCGTCTGCCAGCACCCTTTCAAGATTTTCTCCAACAACCTTTTGAAATGCAAAAATCTGTTCGCTGGTTTTTTCGGAAAGCACAAACAATGGAATGCCAGGGTCTTGTTCATGAATTTTGATGAGCATATCGGTTTCAGCGCCGGCATAGTTTAAAACCTGCATCATAATATCCCGGATCAGGGCCCACCTGGTGACCTTGTCTTCCAAAAGGTGCTTATCATAATCATCTTCCAATAAAAAGGCCGTGAGCACTTCGGCCACGGCAGAAGAAAACACCCCACCCTTGTTGGCAGAAGTATCCTTGATCTGACGAATCTGAGTGGATCCTGCAATATACCGCCGGGCGGTATCATCAAAAAATACATTGGCACCTTCCACGATAAATTTCAATTCTTTGAACTGGGAGGCAAATTGCCGGACATTCCCGTGGTTGATGGTATCCTTGAATCCGCCGCAGGGAATAAAGGCCTGGATATTGGCCTTTTCAATATATTTTCGGTTGTCGGGGTCCGTAAGAAAATTTCTATGGAAGATGGCCCCGTCCTCCACAAAAGTGCCGTCGGGCAGGGTGATGTTCTTGGCCTTCAGCTGCACCTGGAATCCGTTTTTCCCCAATTTTTCAGTTGGATACCCCAGTGAATTCACCCGGGGGGAGGAGTGGCGCATAAATCCAATTTTCATGAGTTCCTTTTTATCCAGACCATCTGGATCAAAAAGTATGGAGCCCCCGTCAATTATCAAACAGATCTTCCCCTTGTAGCACTGGATTTCATTACATCCCAGATCTCCATCCGGACCGCCTGTCATCATCAGGTTCAGCTCTTCTTCTTTGCAGTCATAATGGGCGATAAGGGTTCTAAAAGAGCCCATGACACTTGTGGTGGTCATGCCGCTGATCTCAATTTTACCGCCGATATGGTCATAGATCTCTTCCATATCCGCAGTCACAATTTTGGTATCCCCGTTGATGGCAAGTTCGGTTTTTTTGTTGCCCTGGGCAATCAGGCCGAATAGATCGCCGTTTTTTAAAATTCCATAGGTATCATGGGGGATGCCAAAACTCTTGCCCGTGGTAATGGTCCGCCAGTACTGATATCCCCTCTGTTTTGCCCGAAAGGCCACGGCATCCATCAATGGAGCTGTTCCCTCATCCGGACCGAAAAAAACCATTTCAGGACGTCCATAATGATCAATGACCCTGGCATCGGGGAGCATGAGATCCATGATCCCCTCGGTGTAGTCATACAAAGCATCCATGCTGTAACCGGCATAAATGGTATGGGGCACCACCACCCCCTTTGAACCGCTTTCACAGATATCCTTGTGTTTTAACCGCTGGGCTTTGGGTCCCAGGGCATAATTGAGCAGCACGGCATTGTCCAGCTCCATGCCATGGTTAGTGGGCGACACCCGGATCAGGCGCAACCCGCCCCGGGCAATATCATCGGCCCGCAAATGGGTACCGCAGGCATAATGGCCGTTGACAAAGAAAATCCCATAAACAAATTGTTTAAACACCAGAGGATCTAAAATCCGGTTGTCCATTCTAAAGGAAAAAGAGCGTTTCTCGGGTTTATAAAAATTAGTTTTCAAGGTAGCTGTAATAAATTTAGACATAAAAGAAAAAATATCACGTCCCAGGGGAAGATCCATGAACCTCACCGAAAGTATGCGGTGAAATTCAGCCTGCTTTTTCCCAAGTTCCTCCGGGGTCAGGTCACAGGGAGTGTCCGGGTTGAATTTTTGCTCAAACAGCTTGTAGAGGAAAGAAATGAGGTCTGGCTGAGCGCAGGCGACTTCCATAATGAGTCGGGACACGTAGATAAACTTATTGGCCTCGTGGATCCGCTCTGAAAAAGCCTCCATATGATCTGCACTGGTCAGACTGTCCATGATATCCCGGTCTGTCTGGTTTCCCCGTTCCTTAAATATGAACATATGGGTAAAATCAATGGCATTAACGGCAAAAAGCATTTCAGGAAAGCTCAATTTTTCTTCCACATAGAGTTTTGTGGCCGTGCTGACAGAAAGGCTTAAATAGGATCGCAAATCATCCACAAGGGCGGTTTCCATTTTCCTGGATAACTCCCCCTGGACATAGAGGGAGCAGACGGATGAAGCCACTCCGGATTCTGCATGATAGGGTTCCCAGTAAGCACGGGTAATTACAAGACCGTGGTCGGCAAATAGTTTTCTCAACACCTGCAACTGGGGCCGTTCAAAATCGGAATTGAACATGAAGCGTATTTCCCCGATATCCGAAAGATTGAACACCTCAATCAAAGGGATGACGTCACTGGACACCTCTCCTAAAAATTTTTCGTACCGATTCCGGGTCAGACGGGGGGTAGCCCCATAATCCTGGTCCAGGTTGAACAAAAACCGGGAATTTTTAAAGTCTGCGGCGGTAAAATCAGCCACTGTCTCGGGCCTGAACACATAGGTATAATACTCACTTTCAGGATTATAATAATATTCACGGCGATGCCCTGCAAGCTGAATATTCAAAACGCTTTCCATGCGGTCCCGGGTCTCTTTGGTGGCAATCCTGACCCGCTGGAGCTGACTGCCCTGGGCCAGGTCAAAATCAATGCCGGCCACCCGGGAATTCAACATCACCTTGTTGTCCTGGAGTCTGACGCTTTTGGCAATGGAGGCCAGGATCTGTTTCAGGGATTCCTTGGTAATGGTTTCAAAAAAGTAATCCGGCAGGCCCAGGTCATTGAGAAGAATCCCGGCAGCCATATTAATACAATTGGCAGTAACCAACCCTTCAGAAGACAGGTCAATCACGGCTTCATATAAAACACTGGGGTTGAGCTTCACACTCTGGGCTTTATTAATGATATAGGCGCCTGCTGAAACAGGGGAGCGACTATCAGATTGGGTCTCCATTGGATCTCCTATTTTGAGCGTTTGTTTTTTTAAAAATTGACGTGAATCGTATCGCCGGGCAAATTCTGCCGCTAAATGC
>DAOWDR010000115.1 GCA_030638935.1 Desulfobacteraceae bacterium
CAGGCCAGCCACCCTGCATTGCAATGGGTTAGTATGTTGACAGGTTCCCCGTTTTTTTGTCTGGAGATTTCTTCAATGATGGAAAGACCATATTCGCCGATCTTTTGGCAATTAACAGCTTCTTCCTCCACCACTTCCAGGGCTGCGGCCAGAGCGGCTTTAACCCGGGCATCGTAGGAAGTCTCTTCCAGGGCCAGGTCCCGGACCCGGTCAACTCCCCAGAACAGGTTCATGGCCGTGGGTCTGGCATCTTTAAGACGGTTACATTCTGCCATAAGATATTCATTGTCAGCCCCGCAGTTGTTTGCCTGGACCAGGCTGACATAGACCCCAAGGGCACCTGTGGCACCGATTAGGGGAGCTCCTCTTACGTACATATCCTTGATGGCACGGATGACATCATCCACCGTGTTTAAATTTTCGATGACAAGTTCATGGGGAAGAAGCCTCTGGTCAATGATTTGAACTCTTTTTGATTCAGTATCAAACCAGATGGGTCTCATATCTTTTCCATCCACCTTCATGTTTAATTCTCCACTGGGTAAATATATTAAAAATTTTTTATAAAACTATCCGCTTCCCTGATGGAAAGATTCATGTCGTCAATAAGGGAGGTCACCTCTTTTTCAATGGAAACAAGTTCACCGCCCAAAGATCCCACAGCCTTGGCATTGAGGTTATGTTTCAGGTACAGGGTATAATCCTTGAGTTTTGCCAGAACCGGATACATGCCCCGGGTGGACTTGTTCATGGCCAGTTCCAGTTGTTTATATCGTATTTTTGCATCTGACAGGGTTTTTCTGCTGGAGGCTTTTAGCCTGGCATCATTGATCTGCTTGATCTCGCCTTCCCATTCGCTAAATAGATCCGATGCCACCTGTTCCACGGTGTTGATCCGTTTTTCAATCTGGACAGCCCTGGCATCGCAGTCTTCATAGCTGTCTTTTAGTTTTTCATAAAACAACTCCAAATCTCCTCTCTCAAAGGCATAGAGCTCTTTGATCCGGGTGAGGGCATCCTTGAATTCTTCCTGGGCACGGGTCTGGCTTTCCTTTACATCTTCCACATCGTCCACAAGGATATGCCGTTTTTCCTTGCCTATTTTTTCCATGGCAGAATAATAGGCAGTGCTGCATCCGGATAAAAACAGGAATCCACCCAGTGCAATTGCAAACAACAAGGCAATAGTATAATCAACTTCCTTGGGTTTAAAGCAGATTTTTTTCATTCAATTGTGCTCCCTTTTTATCGGTTGGCATTATTTTATATTTAAACACCCCTTATACCAGATCACCAGGGTTTATTTAACCATTTTCTTGGCCGCAGCCCCGGGTCAGTTCAAAATCTTTAGCAGAACGGTTTTATATAGGTATTTTTGTTGACTTTCACTGGGGTTTTTATAAAATTTGACTCCAGATGCACAAAAGTTAATCCCAAAAGAATAAAAAATGGAGAATTGCCATGGAATCCAATCAATTGAACCCATTATCGGCATTTTTGCAACGACTCGGCCTGGACGAAGATCCCATGGCCATGTTTTTTACGGATAAAAAACCCTCCCAGGGATATTCGCCCAAGCCCATGGAGCTTCCCACCCGGGAAAAAGAAAAAATGAATGAGGTGGACTGGCAGAGCGTTTTTTCACAATTTTCCTGTGTTATTGGAAATATATGGCTGGCCAGGAAAAAAAAGACAACGGCCTGGTTTTCTTCACAACATTTTGGGTGTCCCGGAGGGGCTTTTTGGCTGGGATTTAACAAGCCCCAGTCAGAAACCATTATTCACTATGTTTCCACCGGGATCCCGGGCCGCATGGAGGGAGAATTTTATTGTGACTCTCCAGACCGTTTAAGACAGATCTTTGAAGAGGTTGACCCTGTTCCGGCCAAAAAAGAGTATTGCGTGTTTAAGCCCATCAGCCAGTTAAAAGGAGATGAAATCCCGATTCTGGTTTCCTTTTTTTCCCGGCCTGAATCCTTGAGCGGTCTTCACCAGCTGGCCACCTTTGTGACAGGGGACCCTGAAGTTGTGGCATCCCCCTGGAGCGCTGCCTGCGGAAGCCTGGTTGTCTGGCCCCTGCACTACCTTGAAAAAGGAGAGCAGCGGGCTGTAATCGGCGGGTGGGACCCCTCTGCCAGGAAATTTTTTAAGACAGACGAACTGACCTTTACGGTTCCCTTTGGGATGTTTGAAAAAATGCTGAACCGGTATGAAGACTCATTTTTAAAGACAAAGACCTGGGAGAATGTTCATAAAAAAATTAAAAAAAGTAAAAAAGCATGGAACGAGGAAAAAAATTGATAGAAACAAATGAAAAACCAGCCGATCCCGGGGAGGACCGGCTGTTTTACTGAAAATTAATTTAAAGAATCAATTTAGCTATCGGCATGGCACTCTATGCAGGCAAGGGGTCCATATCCAGGCAGCTCACTTTCATTAATATCGCCTGATTTTTCAAGGCTTCTTCTTTGGTCTCGAAGGCTCAGATGACATTGGATACAACCTTTATGATAGGCTGCCAGAAAGTATAGGCTGTTTCTTTCATCATGGATATTTCTGGTTTTTTCATCTGGCTCCAGTTGGTCATGGCAACCTGATGTGGTGCAGTTTTCAACGGGGCTTTCGCCATCCCAGTCATGGTGGCAGGTTTGACAGGCATAGTCAAAATGTTTTCCATGGGGAAATTCAACCGGAGATCGTCTGGACTCAGCTCCTTCGGGGGCTGCGAGAGTTATTGTTCCAAGGGGTATATCAAGGGAATCAAGTGAATCTTCTACAGCCGCCTGGCTTGCAGGATGACATTCCTCACAGGCCACAGGAGCTGTGATCCTGGACATGGCTTTGGAATTTCCCTGGCTTTCTTTAAATAGGTCGCGGTGACATTCCCTGCAGGCCTGATGATAGGCGCCGGTAAGTGATTTTACTTTTTTATCACGCAATGGTGTAGTGCCTGGAGGTGATGCCCATAATTTTTCATGGCAGCCCGAGGATGCACAGCCTTCCACCGGGCTGACTTTGTCCCATTCGTGGTGGCAGATTGTGCAGGAGAACTGGAAGTGGGTTGAATGTGGAAATACAACTGGTGACATCTTTGTTTGCGAATGGGCAGGAGCTTTTAGCATCATTGTTCCCGTCGGCAAGCGGAGCTTATCCGCATTTTCCTGGGCAAAAATCAGGGAGCCGCCAGTCATCAAAATGATTGCAAGTGAATATGCAAAAAACAAGTATCGCTTCATTGTATTTCTCCTCTGTAACTGATTGAACATCTGTGTCCTTATGGAAACGGAAAATTATATTTTATAGAGATCTATAGTAGGTGTTTTCGACAAAATCAATAAGTAAAGTTTTTAAATTTAAAAAAATATTTTGCAGCATCAATGGACCTAGGACAGATATAGTTGTGTGATGGGTGTTAGAAAAGCTGATTTGGTGATATTATCGGTACTGCTTGGGGGTGTTTTTTATCTGCACCCATGGTAATATGGAAAGGTATCCTGATATTATTTTTAATGGATAGGAAATCAATATATTTTATGCAAACATCTGTTTTAGATTCAAAAAAAGATCCCCTGGGCGCCATGTTGATGGATTATTGGAATGGCAGAAAACAGGCCTTTGTGACCATTGATTCCAGCCTGTTGGAGATGTCACAAATGAGTGGTAAGATAATGTTCAGGCGGTTTGATCAAATGAGCCCCATTGAACACAAGGCCCTGGCATTGTGCCGGGGAAAAATTTTGGATGTGGGTGCCGGCAGCGGCTGCCACAGTCTTTATCTCCAGGAGCAGGGCAGGGAGGTGGCGGCCCTTGATATTTCCCCTGGCTGCATTGAGGTGATGGAGAAAAGAAAGGTGGGCCTAAGGCTTCACAACAGCCTTTTTAACCTTGAAAATCAATATGATACCCTGCTCATGCTGATGAACGGCCTTGGCATCTGCGGGACCCTGGACGGGTTGAATCTGTTTTTCCAATATATAAAACCCTTGTTAAGAACTGGTGGCCAGGTTCTTGCCGATTCCACGGATCTTTCATCATTGTACTGCAATTGCCCCATTATTCCGGGAGAGGAGGGGTATTACGGGGAAACCGATTTTGTCATGGGCTACAAGGATATTAAGGGAGACCCCTTTGAATGGCTATATATAGATTATGCCACCCTGGCCTATTATGCCTCTTTTCACGGGTGGCAGTGTGATAGGATAATGGAGGATGACAATGGAAAGTATCTGGTCAGAATTCATTGATATGCGCCCCCTTTAATGTATAATGAGATTATAGGAAGTTGGATTTTAAAAAAGGAGGAAAAATATGACCTTTACACATGTGGATGTAAAAGAGAAATTTGAGGTCCAGGCCTATTCAAAACCCAAAAATATAGACAGGGATACCCATATCCCTTTTTCCGGTTCTCCCAGGAAACATCCCCTTGAAAAGGAGAAAATTCTTTTAATTGCAGACCCCTTTACCACCAACACCTTTTACTATGAGTTTAAAATTGCAGATATTGGATTTGCCGAGGAGCTGTCCAGCATGACCAATATCGATGGGGATGCCATCCCCATGGCCCGAATTTGGGTAAAAAAGCAGAGTGTGGCGGTTCGGTGTACCCCGTTTATTGTGGATGCCATAATTCCCAGGAGATCCTGATTCATTCCAGGGTTGCAGTGGATTTGCCCGGGGTATCAAAAAAGGCTGTCAATAAAGTTGCCGGCAGCATGGACACCTTTTTCTTCCACCACCCTGATGGTCTGGGAGCCAATGACGGCAATATCTGCCCGGCCCTTTAAAAAATTTATATCTGCCTTGTCTTTTACGCCGAAGCCCACTGCCAGAGGTAGGGTGGTGGCTTGTCTGCACCTTTTAAGATAGGCGGCAATCTCTTTGGAAAAAGAGGTGGTTTTACCTGTTACCCCTTTTCTGGCCAGGCAGTAGATAAATCCTGAGGCAAAGGTGGAAATATAAGCCATTCTCTTGTCAGATGTTTCAGGGGAAAAAATATAGATGGGGGCCAAATGGTTTTTGGCCATGGCAGAAAGATAATCTTTTCCCTCTTCCGGGGGCAGGTCCGGTACAATGGCCCCCTTGAGATTTATCTTAGACATCTGGTCTGAAAATTGTTCCATGCCGTATTTATAAAAAATATTGGCATAGCTCATGAACAAAAAGGGAATGGAAAAGTCCCGGGCCACTCTTTGGGCAAACTTAAAACATTTTTCAATTGTGGATCCGCCTTCAATGGCCTTTTGATTGGCCCTGAGAATCACAGGTCCGTCGGCCATGGGTTCGGAAAAGGGAATCTGAAGCTCCATGAGATCAACGCCTGCCTCTACCATTTGTTTTACAATCTCGTAGGAGGCTTCAAAGGACGGGTATCCCATGACAATATGGGTCATTAACAGGATATCTTTTTGTTTTCGTTTTTTTTGTATATAGGATTCAAGCATGGTATTCTTCTGCCTTTGTTTTTATGAATTCTTTCCATTTTGGATCATCCAATGCATCGGCCACGGTAAAGATATCCTTGTCCCCCCGGCCGGACTGATTGATAATAATAAGCTCATCCCTTGAAAGTTTCGGCGCCTCTTTAAATGCATGGGCAAAGGCATGGCAGGATTCCAGTGCCGGAATGATTCCCTCTTTTTGCATGGTCAGTTTCAGGGCGGCAATGACCTGGTCGTCGGTGGTACTCTCAAACCGGGCAATTCCCTTATCATGCATATCTGCAAGTATGGGGGAGACACCAACATAGTCAAGACCTGCCGAAATTGAATGGGTTTCTTTCATCTGGCCGTCATCATCCTGGAGAAAATAGGTTTTATACCCCTGGGCTATGCCGGGGCTGGCATCATGGGAGCTGAGTCTGGATGCATGGAGCCCTGTGGAAAGTCCTTTGCCGCCGGCTTCCACCCCCACAAGTTCCACCGGGTCATTTAAGAATCCGGAAAACAGGCCCATGGCATTGGATC
>DAOWDR010000740.1 GCA_030638935.1 Desulfobacteraceae bacterium
AGGAAGTCAAAAGGCTATGCTTCAAGAACCTCCCGTATTTTATGGGAAAAATCAATCACGGAATAGGGTTTCAAAATATATCCCTTACACCCTCTTTTAAGCATTTCCTGGGCTTTTTCATCAATGGAATACCCGGTTGAGAGCAGCACTTTGACATGGGGATTTTGCTTTTTCAATTCCAAAAAAGTCTCAAGCCCATTCATTTCCGGCATGATCATATCCAGAATAACAAGGTTGATCTCATCTTTTTTCTCTGCGTAAACCTCAAGGGCTTTTTTCCCGGAATCTACCGTAATCACGCTATATCCCAATGCTTTACAGATTTCCTTTCCAACGGTGAGGATTCTTTGTTCATCATCCACCAGTAAAACAGATTCATTTCCCAGCACTAATTTTTCATCTGCCGATGGCAGGTCGGAATTTTCAAGGGGTACGGTCAAGGGAAGAATAATGGAAAAAGCCGATCCCACATCTACTGAACTCCAAACATCAATCACCCCATTGTGATTTTGTACAATTTCCCTGGCAAAAGTAAGGCCCAATCCTTTTTTCTCGGGATAATTCCGATGATTTGCAGAATAAAAGGGCTTAAAAATTTTTTCCAAGGTCTCAGAGTTCATACCCATACCCGTATCGGTTACGGTAATTTTGACAAAGAACCCGGTCTCCAGACCATAGGCCTCGGCTGTTCCATTAAGAATTGCGGCCGCTTCCGTTACAACGGAAAGCTTCCCCCCCCTGGGCATGGCAAGAATGGCATTGTCCACAATGGCCTCAATTACCTGGTTGAATTTATCAGGATCTGCATTTATCACCAGGGGTTTGGTATCCAGATCCACGTCCAGCACCACTCTCTTTCCCTTGAGGTCAAGAGTTTCCATTGCCCTGCGGACCAGACGGTTCACATCAAGGGAACTTGTATAATAGGCATCCACCTTGGCAAAACCCAGAAGCTGATTGGCAATTTCCGATCCTTTATCAATACAGTCAACGATTTGTGTAATATGCCCGAAAAGCGGATCAGACGGTTTTATACTGTTCATCATCAATGAGGCGTGGCCCTTGATGGCAGACAGAAGGTTGTTAAAATCATGGGCGATGCCGCCGGCAAGCGCTTCAACCGCATCCGGCGACTCATTTTTCAATTGTACATGTTCCATTTGCCCCACCTTAGCTTAACAAAATTAAAAACCACATTTATCTTAATTGTTCTTATTATAGTCAGGAATTGGTTTCTTTTTCAATCAGGGAAACCCTGATTTTTACCTAAAAAGTTATTTTTTTTACTCCAGAGATATAATTCCTTCTTTAATGGCAAATTTTGTCAGCCCGGCAACGCTGAAAATATTTAATTTTTTCATTATATTTCTGCGGTGTGTTTCAACGGTTTTAATGCTCACATTCAGCTTTTGGGCAATATCACGGGTCTTTACCCCTTCAGCAACCAGCTGGAGAATCTCCCGCTCTTTTTTGGATATTTTATTAAATTGCGGGATCTGGTCACTGCTGGAAAAGGCATGACCCTGGCTGTCTACATACATTCTTGCAATGGCGGGAGTCAGGTAAAAATTACCGGCAAGCACATCCTTAATCGCATCATACAACTCGCTGAATGCAGATTCTTTTAAAATATACCCCGAGGCACCTGCTGCAAACATTTTGTCAATGATGGTTTTACTGGAATGCATGGACAGGGCAATGATTTTTGTGTGGGGCACTTCCTTCTTGATCCTGGCAGTGGCCTCCACCCCATTAAGATCCGGCATGGAGATATCCATCATCATGACATCCGGTTTCAGGGCAATAGCCTTTTCCACGGCTTCCCGGCCATTCTGGGCAATATCCAGCACAATAATACCTTTTTTTTCCAGCAGGCTTTTCAGCCCTTCCCTGATAATGGCATGATCATCTGCTATGATGACTTTTATTTTCATATTCTCCTGGCTAACCAATTAATTTATCGAAGTTTATCCCGAAGACAGCTGAAAATCAAATACTAATTTGATTTTCTTATTGACAAGTGCACCATTCTCTCTATAATAGCATTTCATTATGATGTTCTTATACACAGAAACAATACTGGACAAAGAAGCCGCCCTATGCAATATGACAGATCATTCCTGGCGTTGGTGGCACATTTTTCGGATGCAGCATCGATTCTGTCTTATATGAACACATAGAAGGACAAAGAACCCAGGGCTGCAGATAAAAAGGCAGCCTTTGTTATTTTAGGGTTGCCTGCATCTCCCGCCTTTTTTATTGCCCATTGAATTGAATACTGATACAAACCCTTACTGGAGGTACCAAAATGTTAGTCGTATTGGAAAAAGGCACAACAGATGAACAAGTCCAGGCTATTGTCAGGACCATTGAAAAACGAGGATACACAGCCCGGCCCATACCCGGAGGAGACAGGGTCTCCATAGGCATCCTGCATAATAAAGGATCCGTGGATGCTGCCCATTTTCTGGGGCTTGACGGTGTAAAGGAGGTTATTCCGGTGACAAAACCATATAAGCTTGTCAGCCGGGAGTTTAGGCAGGAAAATACCCACGTAAAAATTGGTGACGCTGTTTTCGGCAATGGAACCATGCCCGTGATTGCCGGCCCCTGTGCTGTTGAAAGTTTAGACCAGGTACTATCCATTGCCAGGTCTGTTAAAAAGGCTGGAGCAACCCTTTTCAGGGGAGGTGCATTCAAGCCCAGAACATCCCCCTATTCCTTCCAGGGACTGGGAGAAATAGGTCTTGAATTTCTGGCAAAGGTCAGGGAGGAAACAGGCTTGCCGGTTGTTACAGAGGTAATGGATGTTGAAAATTTTGATATTGTAGAAGCCTATGTGGATGTGGTCCAGATCGGTACCCGAAACATGCAGAACTTTTCTCTGCTCAGAAGGGCGGGAAGATCCAAAAAACCCGTAATTTTAAAACGGGGAATGTCGGCCCTGCTCCAGGAATGGCTCATGGCGGCTGAATATATCATGGAAGAGGGAAATTCAAATGTCATCCTCTGTGAAAGAGGGGTCAGAACCTTTGTCCGTCACAGCCGAAACACCCTGGACCTGTCCGTTGTGCCCGCCGCAAAAAAAGAGAGCCATCTGCCCATTATTGTGGACCCAAGCCATGCGGCCGGTGTCCGGGACCAGGTGATCCCCCTTGCCTATGCATCGGCAGCCCTGGGCGCAGACGGGCAGATGATCGAAGTCCATAACAAGCCTGAAGAAGCCCTCAGCGACGGAGCCCAATCCCTTTATCCGGATCAGTTCACAGAGGTTATGAAAAAAATGACTGCCATTCGCTCAATTATTGAAAACAATTAATGGAAAGATTTCAGGTAAACGGCCAACAAGGGCTTTCTTCCATCCATGTGGGTGAAAGCCTTTCAAATATCGGCAGCTACCTTCCCCGTGGTGTCACCCCCATCATTATTACCGATGAGAATATAAAAAATCTGTATGGCAATAAATTTCCCCAGGGCCCTGTTCTCACCATCGGCACAGGTGAAAAGATTAAAACCCTTGCCACCGTGGAAAATCTTTTAAGGGAATTGATCCGGCTCTCCTGTGACAGGTCAAGTTTTATCCTGGGGATTGGGGGGGGGATTGTAACTGATATTGTAGGCTTTGTTGCCTCAATTTTTTTGCGGGGGGTGAGGTTTGGCTTTGTCTCCACCTCCCTTCTGTCCCAGGTGGATGCCAGTGTGGGCGGAAAAAACGGGGTCAATCTGGACTCCTTTAAAAACATGGTGGGAGTCTTTAACCAGCCTGAATTTGTGATCTGTGATATTGATCTGCTGACAACCCTGCCCAAAGCGGAAATTTCCAACGGCCTGGCCGAAATTGTCAAGCACGGCCTGATCTGTGATACTGATATGCTGGATTTCATTGAAAAGAACCGGCAAAAAGCCCTGGACCTGGACCATGACACCATTTTCCGGCTTGTTGCAGATTCCGTTGCCATCAAATCCCGGGTGGTCCAGCAGGATGAAAAAGAATCAGGTGAGCGCCGAAAACTCAACTTCGGCCACACCATTGGCCATGCCGTTGAAAAGCTAAATCAGGTAAAGCTGAATCAGGTAAAGCTGAATCAAGAAAAATCAAACCAGGGTAAACCGGTACTTACAGGCCATGGCCGGGCCGTCTCCCTAGGCATGGTGGCAGCAGCCATGTTTTCCCAAAAAAAAGGAATGATCTCACAAGAGGATGTGACTAGGATAACAACCCTTTTAAAAGGGTTGAACCTTCCGGTGGAACTGGATTACAAGGCTGACCAGATAATTGAGGCAGCCTCCAGGGATAAAAAAAAACAGGGCAGCAGCCTCTATTACGTATTCCTTGAAGCGGTGGGAAAGGCCCGGGTGGAAAAAATCGGTTTTGATGAAATGAACGATTTTATCCGTTCTGTATTCGAATAATTTCCAAAAACAATTCACAAAAAATATAATGGTCAGCCGGCATAGCCCTTATAAGAAATCCTGTACAAAAGCCTGTACATCACCG
>DAOWDR010000166.1 GCA_030638935.1 Desulfobacteraceae bacterium
TACTTGCAAATATAAATAACAGGAGTCCTATACATTGAAAAATAAATAGATTGGGTCTTATCATAGAGTATCCTGATTTTTGCCATGATTGATGAATAATCGATCATGGCAAAAAGACCAACCAAAGTCAATGACGCCGGGGGATGTTATCTGCCTCATATCACAAAGCTTTATCTTTTCAAATGTATCCCGATATGCCATAATCTCCTGGATAAATATAATAACAATGGTGGGGCTGACTTGATATCCTTTTTGAAAAACCTGATCATCCGTGCAGGTGAAATCTGTATAGAAGAGCAACATAGTTTAAAATCTGCTGATCTTGAATTTAAGAACCCCAAAGATCTTGTAACCATAACAGATAAAAAAGTGGAATCATTTTTAATCCATGAAATAAAAGCAAATTATCCGGAACATGATATCCTTGGTGAAGAAACCGGTAGATCGGGCAGGTCCAGTCGGTTTTTATGGATTATTGACCCCATAGACGGAACCACCTCATTTTTCCATGGCCAACCCTTTTATGCGGTCAGTATTGCCCTTGAAAAGGATGGAGAAATTGTTTTAGGGGCTGTTTATGCACCGGTTCTAGGACAATTGTTCCACGGAGAAATTGGTAAAGGGGCTTTTTTAAATGATGTTCCCATCAAGGTCTCAGGTACAGAAAATCTCATTGATGCGGTCATGGCCACAGGTTTTGCCTGTCTTCGGGCCGGACTTAAAGATAATAATTTAACCCATTTTAATAAAATTGTACCCCGGCTCAGAGATATCCGACGCTATGGTTCAGCTGCCATTGATCTTTGTTATGTGGCATGTGGAAAACTTGATGGATTCTGGGAGATGAATCTGAATATTTATGACGTAGCTGCAGGCGTCCTGATAGTAAAAGAGGCCAGGGGAAATATTTCAGATTTTTCCGGGGACAATAATTATCCTGAAAAAGGGATTGTGGCTGCCAATTCGTATTTACACCCCTTGTTGATTAAAATGCTTAGATAACATAAGGTGTATGGATTCGAATCCGTCCCATAAAAAAATGGTAAAAAAGTCTATGTATATTATTTTTGGTGTTATCTTTATTCTCAGTCTTGCTGCTGGCTGGGCTGTTGGGTACATCAACCAAATGACCTTGTTTGAAACCCTTATTTGTCTGATGGTTGCAGGTTTTGTCGGCAGCAGTCTCATTGCATTAATTTTTTCCTATCTTTATTTTTATCAAAAAGAAACTGATATAGATAAAATTAAACGGCTTCAGCAGGAAATAAACCAAATAAAAGAGATAAAAAGAATAGAACAATGAATATTCAATGGTATCCAGGCCATATGCTGGAAACAAAAAAACTACTGCAAAATTCCATTTCAAAGGTGGATGCGGTAATGGAAATTCTGGATGCAAGACTTCCCGTTGCCAGTGAAAATCCTTTAGTCAATAACTTGTGCAAGGATACAATAAGGATTAAAATATTAAACAAGAGCGACCTTGCAGACCCTGAAGTAACAGACATGTGGCTTTCTTATTTTGAAAAACAGCGTAGGTTACCGGCCATTGCTGTTTGCGGAACCCAAAAACACCAGGCTGAAAAGGCGTTGAATTATTGTATTTCCCGCATAACAAGGAATCGTGCAAGAAAAGCCAAGATCATGGTTGTGGGCATTCCCAATACCGGAAAATCAACAATTCTAAATACCCTTGCCGGGAAAAAAATTGCAAAAACCGGAAATGTACCAGCCATCACCCGACACAAACAGCGTACCAGCCTTAAAAACAATGTAGACATTTATGATACCCCCGGTATTCTATGGCCGGTCATTGAACCAAGGCAGAGGGCTTTTACCCTTGCCGCTTCCGGAGCTATTTCAGATACAGCGTTGGATTACTACGAGATCGGTTTTTTTGCTGCCGGCCTTTTACTGAAAAAATATCCGAATCTGCTCCTGAAGAGATACGCTTTTCTCAATAATATACCAAAAGATGAATCAGAACTGATTGAAAAGATCGGTATGGCCAGGGGATGTTTAAAAAAAGGTGGGAACATCAATTATCAAAAATCTGCTGAAATATTGATCCGGGATCTTCGTTCCGGAAAAATTGGTAAAATCAGTTTTGAAACACCAAAGGAAATTGAATTAGCAAATGAAACCATCTAAACAAAATAATCAAATTGTTTCTTTTATTTATCTTTTTATTTTTTTGATTGTTCCCTTTTGCAGCATTGGAACCGGGTTTGCAGAATCAAATATTGTAACTCCTTTGAAAATCCATTCAGAACAGTGTATTAAAATTATTTCAGCCCTTGAACAATACCACTATCTTGGGAAAAAACTGGATAATGCCATGTCTGCCGTTATCTTTGACCGGTATATTAAAAGCCTGGACCCTAGCCGACAACTGCTCACCCAGGAAGATATGAACAGGATTTCTCAATATAAATACCGATTTGACAGAGATCTTAAAAAAGGGAACCTTACCCCGGCCTATGAGATTTTTAATCTTTACCTGTCAAAATCGGTGCTGCGACTTGAATACCTCCTAAGCCTTGTTAAAACCTGGGAAAAAGATATGGATTTTTCCACGGATGATGTAATCATCATTGACAATGAAATAAGACCATTTCAAAAAACACCGGAAGATCTTTATTTATTGTGGAAAAACGAGCTGAAAAATCATATCATCACCATGAAGCTGGACAACCAGGAAAATGATAAAATATCTGAATCCCTTGAAAAAATATATACCAATCGGTTAAAAAGGCTTTCCCAGACAAATACCAAGGACGTGTTTCAAATATTTATGAACAGTGTCACAACCAGTTTTGATCCCCACACTCAATATTTTGCTCCCAGGGTATCGGAAGATTTTGACATTCATATGAGCCTCTCTTTGGAGGGCATTGGTGCTGTCCTCCAAAACGAGTATGAATATACCAAGGTGGTCAGGCTGATTCCAAAGGGACCTGCCGACAAATCGCATCTGCTCATGCCCGGGGATAAAATCATTGCTGTGGGACAGGGAAAAGACGGGGAACTCAAAGATACCATCGGTGAACGAATTGATGATGTGGTCAAGCTTATCAGGGGACCTAAAAACACCTATGTCCGTTTAAAAATTATTCCGGCAAAAAAGGCCGATTCCACCACTACCATCAGTATTAAACGCGACAAGGTAAAACTGGAAGAACAATCTGCTCAAAAGAAAGTTGTTACCATTACCCAGGGCAATGAGACTTTTAAAATCGGTATTATTGAGATACCCAATTTTTATATAGATTTTGCCGCCTACCATAGGGGCGATAAAGATTATAGGAGCACCACAAAAGATGTTCAGAAGATTTTGTTTGAACTCAAGGATGAAAATGTTGACGGAGTAATTGTGGATCTAAGGGACAATGGCGGCGGATCACTGAAGGAATCCAATGATTTGACCGGTTTGTTTCTTAAATCCGGCCCCGTAGTTCAAATTAAGACAAAACACAGGATCAGCCGCCTTTATGATGAAGACCCGTCCATTGAATATACAGGCCCCCTTGTTGTTTTGATCAATAGGATGAGTGCTTCAGCGTCTGAGATTTTTGCAGGGGCCATCAAAGATTATAACCGGGGAATCATTGTGGGTACAAAAAGCTTTGGCAAAGGTACTGTCCAGGAACTTAAACCCCTTGGTGATGGAAAATTAAAACTAACCTCTGCTAAATTTTACCGGGTTTCCGGAGAAAGTACCCAGCACCTTGGGGTAGTACCGGACTTAAAATATCCCCAGATTTATAAAATTAAACATACCGGAGAAAGCTCTCTGGATGGTGCTTTGCTCTGGGATACAATCAGAAAAACCAGGTATAATGCCTATAGATCCCTGGAACCCGTCTATGCGTCTATTTTGGAAAAATACCAGGAAAGAGTCAAGCATGCTCCGGGCATGATTTATCTCAAGAAAAGAATTGACCTGACTAACCAGGTAAACACCCAGGAAACCCTGTCTTTAAACCTTGCCAAGCGTAGGGAAAAAATTGAGTTATATTCCAGTCAGGAACTGGAAAATGAAAATGAATATAGGGTTGCCCTTGGAAAACCACCCCTTGAATCACTTGATGATGATGGTATAAAACGTAAGGACTCTAAAGAAATTATGATGGAACAAACCCATTATGTGATGGCAGATTTCATCACGGTTACTGCAAAGCTAGGATACACCTGGTAAAAAACTCCTCTGATAAAAATAATCGGATAAAAATAATTTGATAAAAATAATTTGATAAAAATAATTTGATAAAAATGATCTGATCATTATATAGTGATCACTTAAAAAACAACCCTTTAGCTAATAGGAAATTGATTATGACAAAAGCAAGTGCAAGACATATACTTGTGGACAATGAAGAACTGTGTAAAGAATTGATTGAAAAAATCACCAATGGTGAAGATTTCAGTGAACTTGCAAAACAGCATTCAAAATGTCCTTCAGGCAGCAGGGGAGGAGATCTGGGGGAGTTCGGGCCCGGCCAGATGGTTCCCGAGTTTGATACAGTCGTCTTCAACGAGGCCGTTGGCACTCCCCATGGTCCTGTGAAAACTGATTTTGGGTTTCATATTGTTGAAATCACCAGTCGTACCGAATAATTAACCCACCTCTCCGCCGGGAAAAGTCAGTTTTTCCGGCGGGATCCCATTAGGTTGATAAGAGAGTGTCCAGACAAGGGATTAAAAAAGCCGCAGTTTATTCAACGGCACTGATTGCTTTCTTGGTGTTATTGTCTCCCTATATCCTCGAACAGATTATTAATTCATCAATTGTTAAACATAAAATTTCATCCATTATTGAACAAAAAACAGGGGTTGAAATTGATCAGGATAAAATTGATTTTTTCTTTTTACCCCAACCAGGTGTCCGTTTAAAGGAAGTTGAAATTTCATTTAACCAGATGCTCCAGCTGGACATCGGGGCTGTCAATATTGATATTGATATTTTTAAGTTGATAAAGGGCAAATTTGCCGTCTCAAAGATCTTAGTTGAAACGCCTCACATCCGATATACGCCCGCCTCAAATTTAAAGGATATAGCGGAACAGGATTCTTCCGGTCCGGCCCGGTCCTTTCATTTAAAGCTTCCCAAACAAGAGATCCAAGAACTCTTTGCTCTTTTCCCAGACAGCAAGGACACCCTTGAGCTAAAAATTAATAATATCCAGACCGACTATTTTGAATCAATGGACGGCTCTCTTTTCGTGTCCAACACGAATCAAACCATGGCTCTGACTGCAAAGGTCCATGGTTTGAATGTCCGCAAAAACCAATTCCCGGAAAATTCCCTTCTCCAGAAGATTGATATCAATGCCATTGATTCCCATGAAATAAGTGTATTCGCAAAACTGGAAGAGACAGGAATTTTTACCGGAACCTTACTGGTTAATGCTCCCCGGGTTTTGGCAAAACAGATCCCTGATACCCCCTTGGCTGCGGATTTTTTGGAATTAGAATTTTATTTTTCAGAAAACTATTTATCTGTCCGGCTCAAACCCGTTGTATTTTCCTATCCCCATGCAAAGGTTGGCATTAATTTTACGGACGACAAAAAAAAGGGTAAAACCGATGTCACCTTTACCGGAGATGATATTGATATTGCCCAGGCCAGACAGGTTTGTTTAAAGCTTATGGGTTCAAACCAGGTGGTAAGTCAATTGTTTGATATTTTAAGGGGTGGGACTGCCAGAAAGGTCAAGATGGGGTTTAATGGCAATACCCTTGACACTCTGTTTGACGGGAACAATCTTTTTTTGACCGGGTCTGCTGAAAACGGCCTTGTTAAAATACCGGAAACACCTTTGATTGCTGAAAAAGTCCATGGTGATGCTGTACTTGAAAAAGGTATACTTCATATCAAGGCCCACAAGGGGCAGATTAATACAACTAACATCAAGGACGGATGGCTTGATATTGATTTGATGAACCATGAAGATATTCCGTTTAATGGTGAATTTAATCTTCATTCCGATCTATCCACACTGCCCCAGGTGTTGAGTTCCCTTCTCCCTGACACATTATTGTCCAAGGAACTTGCAAGGGTGAGAGAGGTTGTAGGCCATGCAGATGCATTCCTTAAACTTGGCATGGAAAGTATGCAAAAAGAACTTTTTGTCCAGGTGACAGCCCAAAATTTATCAATAAAAGGTTTTTATGACCCTATTCCCTTGCCAATTACCATTACCAATGGAATATTTGCCTATGAAGCTGACAAAATAGTTTTAGAAGATTTTTCAGGTTCTCTTCA
>DAOWDR010000439.1 GCA_030638935.1 Desulfobacteraceae bacterium
CTGACCAGGTTAAATAATAGCTCAGAGGCCTTTAGCACGGCTCCTAACCCGGTTACGGCAATGAGTCCCAGGACAAACAGGCCGCAAATATTGCCAAGGGCGGAAAAACAGGCTTTCTTCCATCCATGGAGACTTGCTTTTGTCATGATAAAAAAAACCGCCGGTCCGGGTGTGGCCGTGGCAATGAAAACAAAAGACAGATATAAGAGCCATGATTGTAAAGACATTAGTATTCCTTTTTGATATCCACCCGGTTTAACAGGGCTTTGCCGGTCCTGAGCCGTTTGAGGTTTGAAAGTATTTGGGGGGCCACAGACCTTGGGTTTGTCTGACTGGAAATATGGGGAGTGACCAATATTTTTGGATGCTGCCAAATGGGGTGATCCTTTGGCAGGGGTTCCGATTGGAATACATCCAGACAGGCCCCGGAAAGGTGTCCCTGGTCCAGGGCTGCCAGAAGATCGGTTTCTTCGAGGTGATCCCCCCGGCCCACATTAATGAGATAGGCCCCCTGGGGCAGTTTTGAAAAGGTATCCCGGTTCAGGATATGCCGGGTTTGACAGGTCAGGGGCAACAGGCATATCAGAATTCTGGTCCGGGATAAAAACCCCTCCAGCTGATCTCTTCCATGGAAGCTTGGGATTTTGTCAATCTTTATTTGGGAGTTGCGCCACCCGCAGACTGTGAAGCCGGCTGCCTGCAGGCTTTTTGCAGCCGCTTTCCCCAATTGTCCCAGCCCCATTATTCCGATGATATTTTCTTTTTTTTCCAGGGGACCAAGGGGATGCCAGTCTTTTTGTTCTTTTCTGGCCTGGTAGAAATCAAATTGCCTGAAATGGTGGAGGACTGCCAGTAGTAGATATTCCGACATATCCCGGACCAGTTTTTGGTCTATCAATCTGACAATTGCTGGGTTGCCGGGAAGATCGGGGTTTGGCAGCAGGGGGTCGGTCAGCAGGAGATCTATGCCTGCACCCATTGAACAAATGCAGCCCAGGTTGGGGTATTCTTTGAGCACACCTGGCGGATGGGCCCAGGTCAGGGCCATTTCAATTTTTGACCTGGGATGATCATTGGGCCAGACCCGGATCTCAAGTGCCGGGTCCAGTTCATTCAGAGCCTTAATCCAGGGTCCGGTATCCCTATCAGGGCAGATAAATGTAAGGGCCATATGGGAAAAGACCTCCTTGCCAGTATCTTAATTTGCCAGTTTACTATTTTCCATGGCACTAAACAGTCACCAGGGCTTCCTTAATTTTAGGTTGTGGTCCGGGTCAAATCAATGCTCAGGGCATATGCCCCGCCCTCAAGTTTTGCCGTTACCGGGAAAACTCCTTTTTCAAATACCTTGAGCATGGTCCGGTTGGAGGCCAGAACATCGGCTGTCATGGTGACGGCCCCCCGTTCTTTTCCAAGCCGGGCCAGCATCTGGTATAAAAAGGTGGCGATTCCGTGGCCCTGGTATTCCTCATCCACAACAAAGGCAATATCCACAAAGGGTTTGTCCGGGTATTTGGCTATCCTGGCTTCGGCAATGATGGTTCGCTGGCCCGGCTCCCCCACCTGGCCCACCACGGAAAGCACGTCCCTATAGTCCACATTGACATAGGCCTGCATTTTGGCGTGGGGCATGGTTTTGATGGGACTAAAATACCGATAGTAAATGGCCTTATCTGAAAATCGATAAAAAAGTCTGCGCATCTGGTCTTCATCCGAGGGCTTGATGGCCCGGAAATGGACATGGAGATCGTTTTTAAAGCTATGCTGGGTGGCAATCTCGGCTGGATAGAAATGGGCACTGTCCGCCAGGAACATCTGGTCATGGTAGAGAAGTTTTTTCATCTTCCCTCCATCCACCAAACTTGGACGGTCTTCGGGATGGGCAATTTCTATCAGGGCCTGGGCCCGTTCCCTCAGGGTCCGGCCACGGAGATGGGCAATCCCCTGTTCCGTGACCACAAGGTCCACGGATTCGGGCAGGCTGAGCATATCCGGGGAATCATCCAAAAAGAGCCGAATATTGGGGGTCCCTTCCCTGTTCCGGCTGGGCAGGGCCACAACGGTATATCCTCCCTGGGAGATCTCCGCTCCGTTGAGAAAATCGGAAATTTGCCCAGGGCCTGCCGAAACATTTGCAGAGCTGTTGTGAAGGGCCACCCGTCCCGACAGATCCACCCGGCGGACGGGAAGGATCATTACAAAACGACGGTTCCGGCCGATCTCCATGGGGCTGAACACCTTGTCAATACTCTGGAATTCCACCATGGGATTTTTGTCCAGCCACTGCATGAGTTCCTTGCTGCCCAAGGCGTAGGCGGTCAGAGACCTTCCCCTGAACATGCCTTTTTGGCGGTTGCTCACAGCCCCGCTTTTTACCAATTCCATGAGGGCGTCGGTGAAAAACGGTGTGTGTATCCCCAGGTTCCGTTTCCGGGACAAAAATTTGGCCAGGGCTTCAAAAATGGGCCCAAAGGTGAAGGCCAGACATGATCCGTCCTCAATGATTGAGGCAATATTTTCTGCTATCCGCTCAAAGACCGGTTCCACAGGATACCGGGGGAAATAAAAGGGCGGAACCCTTGACTCAACCAGCATGTGAAAATCATTTATATCCACAAAGGTGTCCCCCAGGGTAAAGGGAATATCTTCGTTGACCTCCCCCACCACTATGTCTGCATGGGCCATGGCTCGCCTTGCCACATCCACGCCAACGCCCAGGCTGCAAAAACCTGCCTCATTGGGCGGAGTGATCTGGACAAAGGCTACATCAATTGGGACCTGGCCTTCCTTCATCAGGGCCGGTATGGCAGAGAATCGGGAGGGAATCATGTCCACCTGTCCTGCGGTAATGGCTTCGGCAGAGACCCAGCCCGAGAAAAATGTTCTAAGACGGTAGCGTTTGGATTCAAGGGCTTTGAAGGAAATGGCATCCCCGAAACTTAGCAGTTGGATCAGGGTCAGGTCGTCCAGGCGGTAGCCCTGGGCGGTCATGAGGGCATTGACCAGGGTTCGGGGCTCTGCTGTGCCCGTACCGATAAAAATGTGCATACCAGGTTCTATTTTTTTTAACACGTCATCCGTGGATACTGTATTTTTTTTCCAGGAGGGAGTTTTCTTTTTAAACATATGGGGGTTACCTCATCAAGTTTTTATTGGTATAAAATTTATTGTACACCAGGGTTAGCAGGATTGCC
>DAOWDR010000714.1 GCA_030638935.1 Desulfobacteraceae bacterium
TTCATACTTGAATGGTAACACGCCTTGTGACATACTCTGTTTCACCCCGTTGATGATAGGTTTTTGGTTGCACAAACACTCTATCTGCTTGATTCATCAAGCGCAACGGGGTTTCCTATTTTTTTTGGTGGTGGATTGGGGCTTCACAGGAGCATGTCTTAGGCCTATGGTAGGCGAGGGTTTCAAAGGAATAATTTTTTTATTTTTTTAATTCTATGATTTTCTTCCCCGTGGAGGGCGTGGGCTGTTTTTAAATCAATTTTTTTAAATTTAAGGGTGTCCCCGGGGGTGGTTTGTGCCACCCTGGACAGGTCCGTGGAAATTACGGTGGCAATTTTGGCATATCCGCCAACCGTCTGTTCCACCAATAAGATGATGGGCTGTCCATCCGGCGGGACCTGGATGCTTCCAGGCATGGAAGGTTCCGAAACAATGCTTTGGGGCATGTTTGACCTTAGGGCCACTGTTTTGCCCTGGAGGCGATACCCCATCCGGTCTGCCTTTGGCGTCACCATATAGTCGGATTCAAACAAGGGGGTCTTGTCCATATCAAAATAATTATCCTGGGGCCCTGAAATGACACGTATAACGGCCTGGGTCGGGTATTGGGGAATATATTCACCAGGAAGGGTGCGCATTTTTTTTAACAATTGGGTATCATGGGTTTCAAGGATGTCCTCTTTTTTAAGGGGCCTTCCTTGAAATCCGCCGATCTTACCACCCACATAGGTGGAAAAACTGCCCATTATTTTTGGCACCTTTATCCCTCCGCTGACAGCAAGATAGGCTCTGCACCCCTGTTGAACCTGGGAGATTGACAGTATATCGCCTGGTTTCACCCGAATGGATTTCCATTGCTCAACGGGCTCATCATTCAGGGTCATGCCCATTTTGGCCCCTGTGAGGGCAATGTCCATCTTTTTTTTTATTTCAAGGGTTGGCCCCATGACGGTTATTTCAAGAACAGCGCATCTTTCATCATTTCCCACCAAAAGATTTGCTGTGTGAAAAGCAAAGGAATCCAGGACACCGGAGATGGGGACGCCCATTTGCTGAAATCCAAATCTTCCCCTGTCCTGAATGGTTGTAAATCCGCCAGGTGCCTTAACTTTTAGTGCAATCATATATTTTTCTCCCGTTGGGCAATCCCTGTATATTCCTGTTCAGATATGGGGACAAACTTTATTTTATCTCCGGCTTTATAAAGAAAAGGGGCGGCCCGGTCAGGTGCAAAAAGTTTCAAGGGAGTTCTTCCGATGATCTGCCAGCCGCCGGGGCTTGCAATGGGGTACATGCCTGTCTGATTGTTTGCAATTCCCACAGAGCCCTGGGGAACATGCATGCGGGGGGTAGATAACCGGGGGGTAAATAGTTTTTCATCCAGCCCTCCAAGAAAAGGGAAGCCCGGGGTAAATCCCACCATATAGATGAGGTAGGAAGGTGCCGAATGGAGCTGGATAACCTGGTCTGTGGTCAGTGCATGTTCACTTTGTACATTTTTTATATCAGGGCCGAATTCACCTCCGTAGCAGACCGGGATTTCAACAATTTTGGCGGGTTCCGTTCCCAGGGTTTCCAGGGAATTTTCAACCTCTTCAATTGCTGGACAAAGTTTGTCCGGATTGGTTGTACCGGGATCATAGATGAACAAAAGGGATCTATAGGTGGGGATAATTTGACTGACACCAACAGGTTTTTGCTTTTCCATGGCAATGGACATGGCCCTGACCTTTGCATTTACTTTTGGGTCAATTCCCTCCCCGAATTCCACCAGAAGCCCCTTGTCTCCGGCCAGGCGGTATACGGCTTTTTTAAAGAGTCCGGGTTCCATGACTAACTCCCTTCTCCCATGGGCAAAACCTTTATATCATTTGCCCCGAGAACTTCTCTGATGGTTTTGACCAGATTCACAGCACCCAGGGTGTCACCGTGGACGCAAAGAGTCTGAACATCCAATTTAATGGTGGAGCCGTCCACGGCTGTTACAAATCCCTTTGCCATGTCAAGGGCCCGTTGGGCCACTTCATCGGGATCAGAGATAACGGCTTTGGGCTGCTTTCTGGATACAAGGGTCCCCCCGGGGGTGTAGGCCCGGTCGGGAAAGGCTTCATAGACCACCTTTAACCCCAGCTCTTCTCCCATGCGCCGCATGGTTTCCCCTTTTTTTCCTGCCAGGGCAACAAAATACAGATTTGGGTCAAGGGCCATGATTCCTTGGGCAATGGCCCGGGCTGTGGTCTCATTTTCAACCGCCTCAAGGTAGAGGGCCCCATGGGGCTTCACATGGGTAAGTTTGGTTTGATGCACCCTGCAGAAGGCTGCAAGGGCACCGACCTGGTAAATTATATACTGTTGGATCTCTTCTTTGGTGCAAAACATGTTTCTGCGGCCAAATCCCAAGAGGTCAGGATACCCTGGGTGGGCGCCGATACCCACATTGTTCTCTGCTGCAAGTTTTACAGTTTTATTCATTACCAAAGGGTCTCCTGCATGCCAGCCGCAGGCAATATTGGCCGAACTAATATATTTCATCACCTGGTCGTCCATGCCAATGCTGTATGCACCAAAACTTTCCCCCATGTCGCAGTTTAAATCAATGACATTCATAGGTACCTCCTGTTTATTTGCCTGCCATGAGTTCTGGCAGGTACAAGGCAATTTCCGGAAAAATTGTCAGAATAGCAGTTGTTAACAACATTAAAAAGAAGAATGGCAAGGCATATCTTGCAATTTTCATTATGGGTTCGTTGGTAAGTCCCTGGATTACAAAGAGGTTAAATCCAACCGGCGGCGTGATCTGGCTGACTTCCACCATTAAAATCAGATAAATGCCGAACCAAATGGGGTCAAATCCTGCTGCCGTCACCATGGGAAGGGCAATGGGCAGGGTCATGACCACAATGGAA
>DAOWDR010000657.1 GCA_030638935.1 Desulfobacteraceae bacterium
ATGATGGTCGGGGTGAATGGGACCGGGAAAACCACCACATTGGGCAAGCTTGCCATGAAATACACCCGCCAGGGGAAAAAGGTACTCATCGCAGCCGCAGATACCTTCAGGGCAGCTGCCATTGAGCAGGTGGAAGTGTGGGCAGACAGATCAGGAGCTAGTATTGTCAGGCACAAGGAGGGAGCAGATCCTGCAGCCGTGGCCTATGATGCTGTGGAGGCTGCCGTTGCCAGGGGAATTGACATTGTTCTTGTTGATACGGCAGGCCGATTACACACCCAGAAAAATCTCATGGAAGAATTAAAAAAAATCAAACGCTCGGTCAATAAAAAACTTAAGGGAGCACCCCATGAGGTCTTGATGGTACTGGATGCCACCACAGGTCAGAATGCCATATCCCAGGCAAAAACCTTCCACGAAGCCGTCGGAATTACCCAGATTGCATTGACAAAACTGGACGGAACCGCAAAGGGCGGAATCGTGGCTGCCATTGCCAGCACCATGGACCTTCCCATCTCCTATGTAGGGGTTGGGGAAGGGATTGATGACCTCCAAAAATTTGATTCACAACAATTTATCAATGCCCTGTTTGACTAACATTTTTTGAATAAGGAACTTGTTTTATGTTTGGAATTGAAAATTATACCGGCTTTATTATTGCCGCCATTATACTCAACCTGACACCGGGTGTGGATACCATGTATATTCTTACCCGAAGTGTTTCCCAGGGAAAGCGTGCCGGCCTTGTGTCCGTTGCCGGCATCATGACCGGCTGTGTGGTCCATGTGCTGTGTGCTGCTTTCGGGCTTTCACTGATCCTGTCCACTTCTGCCCGGGCCTTTACCATCATAAAATGGGCCGGAGCCTTTTATCTGATTTTTCTGGGTATAAAAATACTGATGGACAAAAAAACAGCCTTTGAGACCGCTGACAACAAGTTTGCCCAGGGGGATCTTTTAAAAATCTATCAGCAGGGGGTGATCACCAATGTCTTAAACCCAAAGGTTGCACTCTTTTTTCTCTCTTTTCTGCCCCAGTTTATCAATCCTTCGGCCGCTCAAGGGCCATTACCCTTCCTGATCCTTGGAAGCACCTTCCTTGTTACCAGCAGTATCTGGTTCATGGTATTGACGGGGACAGCTGCGCTGATGACCAACACCTTAAGAGACAACCACCGAATCGGTCTTGTCATGCAAAAAATATCAGGCATGATTTTCATCGGTTTTGGATTAAAGCTGGCCTTTGATTCAAAATAAACCTTCAATAGGTTGAGGCAGTTATGAAATTTTTTTCAATTCGCACAAAACTGATTCTTGTTCTCAGCATCATTCTCTTGTCCGGTTTTTTGCTGACCAATGTGATTTCCTACCAGGCATCCAAAAAATCGGTTAAAACCAGTATCATTGACAACAGCCTCCCCCTTGCCCGGGACAATATCTATTCTGAAATCCAAAAAGATTTAACCCGGCCGATATTTGTATCTTCCCTCATGGCCAATGATACTTTTTTAAAGGATTGGGTTATAGGTGGTGAAATTGATAAGGTTCTTATCCAGAAATATTTATTGGAAATCAAGGACAAGTATCATTTCTTTAGTTCATTTTTTATTTCAGACATTTCCAAAACCTATTATCACTTCAAAGGTGCTTTAAAAAAAATCAGCCCCGATGACAGCCATGATGCCTGGTATTACAATTTTCTAAATTTACATGTCGATTATGATCTGAACGTGGATACCAATGAGGCGGAACTCAATCATTTGACCATTTTTATCAATCACAGGCTCATGGGATATGACAACCGGCTTTTGGGTGTTGTGGGGGTAGGTCTTGACTTTGACAGGGTGGCAATCCTCATGAATTATTATAAAAAAAAATACAACCGGGATATCTATATGGTCAGCCCGGACGGCTTGATCCAGGTACACACGGACAAATCAAAAATAACCACCCAGTCCATTTTTGATATTCCCGGTCTTAAATCCATTGCCAATGACATACTTGATTCCCAAGACACCCCCTCCTTTTTTGAATATGATTCCCAAAAAACACATATACTTCTGACCAGCCGGTTTATCCATGAACTGGGCTGGTATCTTCTGGTGGAGCAGGATGAATCTTTGGCCCTTGAATCCATTAAAAACACATTTGTCAAAAATTTTCTCATCAGCCTTGTTATCACCTTTGCCACCATCCTCTTTGCAATACTTGTGATCAATTATTTCCAAAGGCAACTGGAAACCTTGGCCAACACAGACAAACTGACCCAGGCATACAATCGGAATGAATTTGAGCGGAGGTTCAAGTACATGACCAACCTTAACCGGCGGGAATCCGTGGATATGTGTATCATCCTCTTTGATATGGATCATTTAAAACAGGTCAATGATACCCACGGCCACCTGTTTGGCGATACCGTGATCAAGGCTGTGGCCCAAATAGCCGCCCATACCATTCGCAGCAAGGACTTGCTGGTTCGCTGGGGCGGGGATGAATTTGTTCTCCTTATTTTCAGCAATATGGAGCAGACAAGACAAATCGCAGAAAGATTAAGGACAGCAATACATAACCATGACTTTTATGATAAGAATCACGGGTCATTGACAAAAAAACAGCCCATCACAATCAGCGGCGGCATTGCCAAATACAAAGGGAAAGAGACGCTAAAGGGATGGATCATGCGGGCGGACAAGGCGCTTTATAAAGCCAAGGCAAAGGGTAAAAATTGTTTTGAAGAAGCAGAGGACTTGGCCTGGGATGAAAATGACAAATAAAATAGAAAATATAATTATTCGGCAAATATCTGTAAACAACCCCCAGGCTCAGATTTTTATTAGGGATTTGGATGACTATCAGGAGAGTCTATACCCCTCGGAAAGCAACCACCTTGATTCCGTTGAAACACTTATGCAGCCCAATGTTTTTTTTGTGGGTGCAATGGAAGAAAATGAATTAATGGGAATTGGGGCGGTAAAACTTTTTAAAACCTATGGTGAAATCAAGCGAATGTTCATCCCAAAAAAATTTAGGGGGAAGGGAATTGGAAAAATTATCCTCCAGACCCTGGAAACCCATTTAATCCAACAAAAAATATTTACCATAGCCCTTGAAACAGGTATTTCTCAGACCCCGGCCATCAGGCTCTATGAAACCATGGGATATACCAGAACCAGCCCCTTTGGCAGTTACATCCAAGACCCCTTAAGTATTTTCATGGAAAAAAAATTGCTTAACCCACCAAAAAAATAGTATAAAGGGAGAGACCATTGAAATACTTGGGAATAACCTAGTGGTGGTCTTGAGCAAACGCCTGGTAAACCAATGAAGAACGGATAGATTTTTTCCGGAAAGGAGCGTTAATATGAAGCTTTCACGCGATGAAATCAAACTCAGGCTTAGGGAATGGAACCTGGCCTGGAATAAACACGATCTCGAAAAGGTCATGGACCTCTTCCATGAAGATGTTTTTTTTGAAAACTGGACAGGCGCCTATGTAAAAGGGAAAAAAAATCTTAGAAATGTATGGGCTTCATGGTTTGAGAACCATGGCAATTTCAGATTTTTAGAAGCAGAAACCTTTGTAGATGAGCAGGTACAAAAAGTATTGTATCGCTGGGTGCTTGAATGGCCTTCAATGGAGCCCGGCTTTGAAGACAAGCAGGAAATAAGAAAAGGGGTTGATGTGATCCATTTCAAGGATGGTAAAATTATTAACAAGCTCACCTTTACCAAAACAACCCTTGAAATTGACAACAAGCGATATGCCATGCACCTATAGGCATCAACAAAAAACACCCGGCACCCCAACGGCAGACCCAAGGGGTAAAATCTGTATTCCCAAATAAATTTATCCTTGAAATTATTTATTTCAAACGGCATATTGTTTTCAACCCTGTTAACCCCTTAAAGGAAAAAATATCATGGAAAAATTTTTATTTGTTCTTACCCGTGGATTAGAAGATCCCACCCGTGTAACCCGGACTTTTCAACTTGCAAAGGTGGCCAAGGAAAGTGGCAGTGAGGTTACTATATTTTTAACAGACGATGCTGTGGTCCTGGCAAAACCTGGAATGACCGACCATGTAAAAGCCCCTACAGGGGATGAAGCCAATGCCTATTTCCCCTATCTGGTTGAAAACAAGGTTCCCATATTTGTATGAATTCCCTGCGCTAAAAATCGCCAGGTTGGCGAAAATGATTTAGTCGATACAGCCAAGTTTGCAGGAGCGCCCAAACTTATTGAATTATCTAAAGACGCCAAAGTTTTCACTTTCTAACTCTTTTGAAAAAACAAATTAAGGAAAGATTATTATTAAAAGATGGAAGCAGGGTTCTGGTCCTTGGGGGAGGGCCTGCCGGCTCTTTTTTTGCTATTCATCTTCTCAGACAGGCAAAAAAGGCCCATCAAAAGATCAATGTCTCCATCATTGACCGGCGTATGGCTTTGGATTTGTCCAGGCAGATACAAGAATTTAAAGGATGTAATTTTTGTGCCGGTATTATTTCGCCTAGGCTACAAAAAGAACTGATAAAAAACAATATCATACTTCCTTCTGAAGTGATCTGCGAAAAATTCACCCACATATGGGTCCATGGACTCTGGAAAAATTTTCCCTTCAAAGTTCCGGCAGGACAGACAATTTTATCAGTATTCCGAGGAACTCTGCCCTCCAAAAGAGGAGAAGGAGCCAAAGGATTGGATTCTTTCCTTCTAAAAAAAGCAGTTGAACTGGGAGCGGATATCATTACCGGTGAAGCCCAAAGTATTCAATATAATCACTTAAATAAGCCCTTGGTAATGATAAAGCCTTTTTTGGGAGATAAATTTACCATTGAATCTGATTTTGCCTGCATTTGTACAGGGGTTAATTCCAATCTGGAAAAAGAATCCAAAAAAGATACCTTTTGGAAATCATTCCAAAAAATCAACCCCTTGTTCACTCTTCCAAAAGTCAGACCCACATTTATCTTTGAGTTGAAACCGGGAAATCGTTATCTAAAAAAATATATGCACAAGGAGATGTATGTCATTGTTTCCAAGTCAAAAAAAATAGATCTTGAACATATAGTCCTGATTCCCAAGGGAGAATACCTTACAGTATCCCTTGTGGGAAAAAGCATTGACAGGGCATCTTTTCCCGAAGATACCGGAAAAATAATCAAAACATTTATGTCTCTTTCCAGGATTCAAAAAATTCTGCCTAACATCACCTTTAAAAATACGCCCATCGCCTGCACATGTTCTCCTAATATGGCGGTTGCACCCGCCAAAAACTCTTTTTCAGACAGAATAGCCATGGTTGGAGATGCTCTGGGCGCAAGGCTTTACAGGGACGGACTCTTTTCAGCCTTTATCAGTGCCCAGGCCCTTGCCCAAACCTTGATTCACAAGGGCGTGGATCAAAAAAGTCTTGAAGAGAGTTATGGATGGGTAACAAGATGGCTTAAAACTGATAATCGATACGGCAGACTTGTAATCAGTATGGTACAGGCGGCCTTGAAATCCCCCCTGGTTAACAGGATACTTTATCAAAGTTTTGCCAGTGAAATGAAATTCAAACAACAGGACAAATGGCCGCTGGGAAGTGTCCTCTGGAAGTTTGGAAGCGGAGACGCCGATTACAGGGAGGTATTTAAGGATTTGACCCGTGGTCCTGTTTTCTTCTCAACCCTGACAGGTATATTAAAAACCTTTAGAAATATTTTCACGGAACTTTTTTTTGGTTTAAACTGGGAAACCTATGGAAGATATCCAACCGTAATTATAAGGGAAAAACGCGATTATATTAAAGAATCGATAGCAACCCCCCTGGGAATAGAACTTGATGCATCTCCTGAAATGGAACGGATGTATGCCATAAAAATCAGGGCCTCATCCAGAAAAATTTTTACGGAACTTGGCAAATTCGGAGATCCTGATGGCAAATTTCTACGGATCAGGTTTGTGGATATAAAAAGAACCTTTGGTTTGCCCAATCAGGAAGGGGCAGTGATCAGATATAGTATTGGAATTCTGCCGTTTCACATGGATATTCGCCTTGCACAAACTCTTCCGGGAAAAGCCCTGTTGTATGAACCGTTCGGTTTTTTTACAGAACAGGGAAAGCTGCTTTTTGATATCACGCCAACCAAAGACGGAAATAACCGCCTTGTTCTCTATACGGCCTTTGATTTTAGAAAAGGTAAAAGCCTTTTGGGCAAAATATTCTGGAAGCTGTTCAAAAAAATATTTCCGGACTATGCCCATGATGTGGTCTGGAACCATGCCATCTGCTGTATAAAGGGGGAGGCGGAAAAAAAACGGGATGAATTCTGGCCCTAATCAATCAACAGCAGGGACTGATCCTTCAGGTTTTTCAGCATTCCTGCTGAAACACTTCCTAAAAGCCATTGTTTAATCCCGGAAAGTCCCCGTTTTCCCATAACAATGGTTCCATATCTTTGGTTTTGAATAATTGTGATGAGGGTTGGGACCACCTGATTTTTTGTAAAAATCAGGTCGATGGGGATATTTTTTCCCAATCCCACAATTTTTTTTAATTCATTCCAACGCTGTTTCTCATGACCGGATCTTCCTTTCATCACATGGACAAAATGAAAGCTAAATTTTTTTTTCCCCATAAGGGTTTTCTTAAGGAATATCATCACCAAAAGAGTGGCATCGGAAAGATCTACCGGCACCATTACCCTGCGGGGGTGATTATTGGTGCTAAGATGCACCAAGGTTTTGCTGCGCTCTTTGTAGAGCAAACGTCTACGCCAGGGTTGATCCTGGTTTGAACAAATGAAAATCAGTCCATGGTTGCCATGGTCAATTTCATGGCGAACTGCTTTTTCCCAGTTGTCCTTGGATTCCCTGACAATATAATGGCTGGGTGTATCGGAAAATCCCATGGGGTCCAGCTTATTTTTAGTCCATTGTATAAAATTTTGTTGGGCCAAATGGAAATCCGGGTCTTCAAATATTTCCTGGAGAAACAAAATTGTTGGATAGGATCTATCCTTTTTTCTCTGGACAAGAAGAGGCAGAGAATTTTTAAAAACCTGAATATCCCTTATATCCGAAATAATCCATAACGCCCTGTAATTCCGTGTTAAAAGTTTATGTTCAAGTTCCGTCCTTTTCCTAAGTAATTTAGGCCAGCGACTACAATTAAACCCTTTTTCCAGCACAACCTGTTTAAGACATTGGTTACAATTAAGGCACTCAATGATCTTTTTGCCGGGATTTTTGGCTTTTGCTATCCACCCGGGATCGGCCCTAAGGGGGCGACCCAGGCCAATGAGATCTGATATGCCTTGGCGGAGCAAGTTTTCGGCAATTAAAGGAGTTGCTATTTTTCCGGCTATGATTGTAGGAATATTGACCTGGGCCGTGAGCTGTTCCATCTCATCTTTGAGATATGCCGACCTTGCCGTCATTTTTAATGCCCCGGATGAAAACAATGAATTATAGGTGCCTGCTGATCCGGAAAGATAGACAACCCCTTCTTTTTCCAACATCCGGGCAAAGGCCAGGGCTTCAGGCAGATGGATACCGTCGGGCACCCATTCCTGGAGAATAAGTCTGAAACCCATTGGAAAATCTTTCGGTAGTTTCTTTTTCGCCGCCCTTATTATTTCAAGGGGAAATTCTGTCCGGCTTTTAAAATCGTATCCAAAACCAGATTCTGCTCTATTGGTAAAAGGCGAAAAATATTGACACAAAAGGTATCCGTTTGCCCCATGGAATTCCACCATATCAAAGCCGGCCTTATACGCCCTGAAAGCTGCTGCTGCAAAATCATTGATCACTCTTTGCCTGTCTTCACTTGTCATTGCATACCGCCAGGTTTTAACCTGGTTGAGAAAATTTTTTGTCAGACTAAAGCGTTGCTCAAAAGGGAAAAATTCCATAAAGCCCTTTAATGACTCCACGTTAAAGGACAGGTTTGAACTTGTTATGGGTGATGGCAACAGGGGTTGGGCTGTTCTGGCAAACCGGCCTGCATGGTTTAGTTGAAGGCAGGCAAAAGAACCTTTTTGTTTGATGGCCTTTGCCAGTTTACCCAAGCCCGGGATAAATTCGTCCCGGTCTGCCCTAAGGTTGAATTCAGATACCTGCCCATCCTGGGAAACAGCTGTATTTGCGACGATGACCATCCCCGGGCCGGAATTGGCAAGCCCGGCATAAAAGTTGATCATCCATGAACTTACACGGCCATCCCTGTGGGCAAACCCTGTATGCACGGGCAGAGCAATCACACGGTTCTTAATTAGACATTTTCCCACCTTTAATGGGCTGAATAAATAGGGATATTCTTTAGTATTATCTATTTTAACCTGATCCATGATCAATTTTTCTTTATCATTTTTTATAAACAGTTTATTGTATATTGTAGCTTACAGTTGCGATATTGGAAAGCAGTTGTTTTACGGAGGCGAAATGAGGCATACAATCCTTGTCACTGGTGCATCAGGTTTTTTGGGATCTGCTCTTTGCGTGGACCTTGCCCGGGACCACAACATCATCGGACTTTATAGACGTCCCATTCCCGAAAAACTAAGAAAGGCCGCACCCCTTGTTCAATGGGAAAGATCAGATGTTGAAGACAGAGACTGCCTTGACTGGATTTTTAGGCAGAATGCTCTAAGGGGACGGCCCATAGATTATGTGATCCACTTTGCAGCCTATGTTGGTTTTAAAAAAAAATGGCAGGATGAACACAGCGATACCAATGTGATCGGCACCCAAAATATCATAGAAGCCTCCAATGACGCCGGCGTAAAACGAATCCTTTTTGCAGGAAGCATTGCCGCACTTGATCCCCTTCCTTCGGGCAAAGTTTTAACTGAAAAATCATTGGCAGGCGGAGAAATTGCCTATGCAAAAAGCAAAGCTCTGGGTGAAAAATTGCTTTTTGAAAATTCACACAGAATTCCGGCCGTGGTGTTACGGCTTGGCGGTGTTTTTACGGATTGGTGTGAACTTCCCCCATTGTTCAGTATCATGAAAATGTGGAGTAAACCATTTATAGGACGAATGATGCCGGGACAGGGCATGTCGGGTTTTCCCTATATCCATCGCAGGGATGTGGTGGATATTGTAAGAAAAATCATTGAAAAAGATAAAAGGCTATCGCATTTTGAAACCCTTTTTGCATCCCCCAGCGGTTGTACCTATCAAAAGGAGTTGTTTCCCATCATTCGCAGGGAATCCAATGAAAATTTTTCCATAAAGCCATTACATGTCTCATTACCTTTTACCAGAATAGCCTTGCATGGAAAGTATTTTTTTAACACCCTGATAAACAAAAACACCTATGAACGTTCCTGGATGATCGATTATGCAGATCGCCCCCTTGTGGTGGACACAAGCTATACCCAAAAAAAACTGGCCTGGAACCCAAGGCCAGGGCTGCATATCATTGAACGCCTTCCCATCCTGTTACAAAATTTAATTTGTCACCACAACCCCTGGTACAGGCGCAACATAAAACGGAATGACCAGAAATATGAATATAATGCAGATTAATTTGAAAATCATCAAATGATTTTCTGCTTGACTTGAACTCTTTATTTTCATAAAAAAAATAGACAAGCTCACGGTTCAACTTAGCAGTATCGGTAATTCTCTGACGATGGGTTTGTATATTTCTATAGATTTCAACCTTAATTCCAACAGAGGAAGAATCCATGGATAAAGACAAAAAAATTCTTTTGCCAGAACCCCCCGATGATAAATTTACCATCAGATGCCCAAGATTGGGCCATCAAATCAATTACCCCTACTGCCGGTCTGAAAACAATGGTCTTCCCTGCTTTAAAACCCTTGACTGCTGGTACACCCATTTTGATGTGCAGGTCTGTCTTAGGGATCAATTAACCCAAGATGATTTTAAAAAAATATTTGAAAATAAAACTGCACCCAAAATTTTATCCCTGGTTGACCTGATTGAACAAGCCAGGCAGGGTAAAGAAGTCTCCACTTGATTTATCTGAAACAGGCAAATATCTTTTCGAAAAAATTCCCTGTCCTGGATGCCTATCCCTTTAATCTTAAAATTTTACAACACACGGATTATATTAAATTTTGCAGGGGCATCACTTTTTTTATCGGTGAAAACGGTACCGGCAAATCCACCCTGCTCAAAGCCCTTGCCATCAGAAGCGGAATTCACATCTGGCAGGAGGAATTCAATTTAAGGATGAAAAAAAATCCCCATGAAGAGGAGCTGTATAAACATATTGGCCTTCAATGGGAAAATGGTCCAATGCCGGGATCATACTTTGGATCACAGATTTTTTCCCATTTTGCGAAAAATCTTGAAGAATGGGCTATCAATGATCCGGCCATGTTGGAATATTTCGGCGGGAAATCTCTTATCACCCAGTCCCATGGTCAGTCTCTCATGTCATATTTTTCGTCAAGATATACCCTGGAAGGCTTATATTTTCTTGATGAACCAGAAACAGCCTTGTCCCCTTCCTCCCTGATCGATCTTTTAAATCTGCTGATCAAAATTAACAAAAATGGTCATGCACAGTTCATTATAGCAACCCATTCTCCCTTCCTGATGGCCTGCCCGGATTCATTAATTTATACCTTTGATAATAAAGAGATTGAACCCATAACCTATAAAGATACCCAATACTATAAACTCTATAAAAATTTTATGAACAATCCCGGTGAATTCGTAAAAGAGGTGCCCATATGAGGGGCAATTTTTTTTATAGTTAGAGTAAGGCGTTTTTTATTAATTTCCATTAATAAAGGAGGAGTTATGAGGACCAAAAAGTTTATGTTATCAGATCAGGACATGCCCAGACAATGGTACAACATCATGGCAGACCTTCCCAATGGCATGGAGCCGCCTCTTCATCCCGGTACCGGACAGCCCTGCGGACCTGATGATCTTGCCCCCATCTTCCCCATGAACCTCATTGAACAGGAAATGAGTACCCAAAGATGGATTGATATCCCCGAAGAAATCCTGGATAAATATGCTATTTGGCGACCCTCTCCTCTGTTTCGGGCCTACAATCTTGAAAAAGCCCTTGATACCCCTGCAAAAATCTATTTTAAAAATGAAGGGGTAAGCCCCGCCGGGAGTCACAAGCCCAATACAGCCATTGCCCAGGCCTATTATAATAAAATGGCCGGTACCAAAAAAATCACCACGGAAACCGGGGCCGGCCAGTGGGGCAGTGCCCTTGCCATGTGCTGTTCATTCTTTGGTATTGAATGCAAGGTGTTCATGGTTAAAATTTCCTATAATCAAAAGCCCTACCGCCGTCTGATGATGGAAACCTGGGGAGCCAATTGTACGGCAAGCCCCAGCACTGAAACAAAGGCCGGCCGGTCAATTCTGGAAAGAGATCCTGATTGTCCGGGCAGTCTTGGAATGGCCATCAGCGAGGCCGTTGAAGAGGCTGTTACCTCTGAAAACACCAAATATGCCCTGGGCAGTGTGCTTAACCATGTCATGATCCACCAGAGCATCATAGGCCTTGAAGCCAAGAAACAGATGGAAATGGCTGGAGACTATCCCGATGTCATCATCGGCAGCGCAGGCGGAGGAAGTAATTTTGCAGGCCTTTCCTTCCCCTTTGCCCTGGATAAAATAAACGGCCAAGATATTGACATCATTGCCGTGGAACCGACTTCCTGTCCCACCCTGACAAGGGGGCCCTTTGCCTATGACTTTGGAGATACAGTACAGATGACACCTTTGCTGCCCATGCACACCCTGGGTCATAATTTTGTACCTGCGCCCATCCATGCAGGCGGATTGCGGTATCATGGAATGGCACCAATTGTCAGCCAGCTCATTCTGGACGGCATTATCCGGCCCGAATCCATACACCAAATGGAAACCTTTAAGGCAGGCATGACCTTTGCCCGGTCCGAAGGATATATCTCTGCTCCTGAATGCAACCATGCCGTTGCCATGACCATTCGCGAAGCACTTAAGGCCAAGGAAGAGGGCAAGGAAAAAACCATATTGTTTAATTGGAGTGGTCATGGCCTTGTGGATCTTGCCGCCTATGAAGGTTTCTTCAGGGGTAAA
>DAOWDR010000017.1 GCA_030638935.1 Desulfobacteraceae bacterium
ATGCGGACAGAGAGCTTATCCACCAGTTTAACGATTCAAACTCCACCCATTTGATCACCCTGGATCTTTTGGGTAACAGGATGATTGATCTTAGGCCGAAAACAAGAATTAAAACCATTGTCTACACATCAATAGGCGATTATCTTCCCTTTCCCAAAAATATTTTATTTCCCCTGGTGGCCAAGGGCAAAAAACTGGCAGCCAAGGTGAAGAATGCACCTGATTTATATAAGTGGAAAGAGATTATAGGGCAATATGGGAAGCGTTCCCCCGATGCTGTATCAGGAGGAATCAATTTTGATGATGTGGCCATGTACCAGTATACCGGCGGTACCACCGGAGTTTCCAAGGGGGCTGTCCTTACCCATGGCAATTTGAGCAAGCAGACCCAGCAGATAAGTGCCTGGCTTCCCGGGTTCAAGGACAGCACAGATGAGGTGGTACTCGGGGCGTTGCCTTTTTTTCATGTCATGGGGCTCACCGTGTCAATGAATTTTGCCATAACCAAGGGATGGACCAATATTTTGGTTCCCAAACCCCAGCCTGCCCCGTTATTGGAGGCAATGGAAAAATTTAAGCCCACCATAGCCCCCCTGGTCCCCACCATGTTCATCGGTGTGTTAAACCATCCCGGGGTTGAAAAAGCAGATTTAAGCTCCATCAAGGCCTGTGTGTCCGGAAGTGCCCCCCTTCCCCTGGAGGTGATACGGGGGTTTGAGGAAAAAACAGGGTCTATTATCATCGAGGCCTTTGGCATGACAGAGTCTTCCCCTGCCACCCATGTAAATCCCTTTGGAGAGGGGAAAAGAAAGGTGGGCAGTATTGGGGTGCCCCTTCCGGACACCCTTTGCCGGATTGCAGAGCTTGATGACCCGACAAAGGATATGCCCGTGGGGGAACCGGGAGAACTGGTGATCCAGGGGCCCCAGGTCATGAGGGAATATTGGAATATGCCCGAAGAAACCAAGGGCACCATCATAAACGGATGGCTGCACACAGGGGACATCGCCTATATGGATGAAGACGGGTATTTTTATATTGTAGACCGGAAAAAGGATATGATCATTTCCGGGGGGTATAATGTTTATCCCCGGGATATTGACGAGGTTTTGTTTGAACATCCCAAGGTGGTTGAAGCCTGCGCCATAGGCATACCCCATCCCACCCGCGGGGAACAGATAAAGGCCTTTGTGGTGCTGGCTCCCGGCCAGGATGCAACGCCTGAAGAATTGATCGAGTATTGTGTTGGAAAACTTGCCAAATATAAATTGCCCACCCAGATAGAATTTATTGAGGAGTTGCCCAAAACAAATGTGGGCAAGGTTCTTAGAAAAGATCTAAGAGCCAGAGAACTTGCCAAAAGGACCTGAATGCCCCAAAGGACCAAAACGCCCCAAAGGAGTAGACATGTATACCCATCTGTTCAGTCCCATCACCATCAATACCAGGCAGATCAGAAATCGGATCGCCTATCCCTCCCTGGGACTTTTGTATTCCTATGACACCAAACTCAATGATAAATATTATCATTTTTTTGACGAGATTGCCCGTGGCGGAGCAGGAATTGTAACCGTTGGTCCAGTGGGGGTGGATTTTATCGGGGCTGGATTTGTTCCTCTCTCCCTTGCCCGGGACGAGGCCATTGACTCCTTTGCCAAGGCCACAAAAATGATACGGAGCAGGGGGGCAAGCCCCTGGATTCAACTTTTCCACGGAGGTGCCTATACCCATCCCTTTCTCATCAACAATGACACACCCATGGCTCCCTCTGCCGTATTTTTAAAGTATTCCAAGACAACTCCCAGAGAAATGACCCTGGAGGATATACAGGGTGTGCAGGAGGGATTTGCCCAAGCAGCTGCCAGAGCTGTGGAAGCCGGGTTTGAGGGGGTGGAAATCATAGGGTCGGCCGGATATCTCATCACCCAGTTTTTATCCCCCTTGAAAAATCTGAGGCAGGATGAGTATGGAGGCAGTTTTGAAAACAGGGTGCGGTTTCCCAGGCAGATTATTGAGATGGTCAGGGATCGGGTGGGACCGGATTTTCCCATTGGGGTGAGGATGGCGGGCAATGACTTTGTGCCCGGCTCCACAAGGGATGACCAGATGCCTGAAATTGCAAGGGTCTATGAAAAAGCCGGGGTTGATGTGCTCAACGTTACCGGCGGATGGCATGAATCTAAAATTCCCCAATTGCCAATGGAACTGCCGAGGTCCGGGTTTTCTTTTTTGGCCATGAATATCAAACAGGCGGTTTCCATTCCGGTGATGGCTTCAAACAGGATCACAACGCCGGACCAGGCCGAAAAGATCCTTGCGGATGGCCAGGCAGATATGGTTAACCTAGGACGGGTGCTCATTGCCGACCCCTTCTGGCCTGCCAAGGCAAAGGCGGGCAGGGCCGAAGAGATCAGACCCTGTGTGGCCTGCTCCCAGGGATGCACCGATGAGTTGTTCAATGGCCGGCCGGTCTCCTGCATCGGCAATGCAAGGGCAGGGTTTGAAGGGGAGCGAAAGATTATAAAAACTACTCACCCAAAAAATGTGATGATTGTCGGCGCCGGATTGGCAGGTCTTGAAGCGGCCATAACCGCCAAACAGGCAGGGCACAGGGTGGAAATATATGAAAAGGAAGGTGACATTGGGGGCCAGATCCGGATTGCGGCCGCTCCCCCCCATAAACAGGAATTACTGGAATTTATCCGGTACTATAGGGTTATGGTGGAAAAATATGAAATCCCAATCCATTTGAACACCCATGTAGATTTGGAATTAATCAAAAAAGTTAACCCGGATCACCTGATCATTGCCCAGGGGGCAGCCCCCCTTATTCCGCCTATTGATGGAACCAATGATAAAAGTGTGCGCTCTTCATGGGAGGTGCTAAGGGAAAATCCCTGCCTGGGCAAAAAGGTTGCCATCATCGGTGGAGGGGCAGTGGGCCTTGAAACCGCTCTTTTTGCCGCCCATAAAGGAACTCTTTCCCCTGAAATGCTCCACTTTCTTATTACCTATGATGCCCTGGAAATGGAAAGAATACGCCAATATATGTTTAAAGGCTCTTCCCGGGTGACGGTATTTGAGATGCTTGAAAAGGCAGGGCAGGATGTGGGCAAATCCACAAAATGGATACTCATGAATAATCTTGCAAGGTACGGAGTTGTGATCAACACCGGTTCAAAGGTGGTTTCCATTAAAGATGGCCTGGTGACCTATGAACGGGACAAAGAAAGGTTCCAGGATAAATTTGATACTGTGGTGCTGGCCTCGGGCTCAAAACCGGTCCAAACCCTGGAAGGCCGGGTCAAAGAGCTTGATATTCCATTTTCTGTTATTGGAGACTGTGTCCAGCCGGGGAAAATAAATGATGCCGTCCACGGCGGTTTTTTAGCGGCGGCTTCGCTGTAAAAACAAATTTTACAATGAATATAGAGAATGGAGTGATGTAGAAGCCGATTTGATTATAAAAAATCATAAAAATTGACTTTTCATAAAATGCACAGCCCTTGCTTAAATCTTGGTAACAATAATTAGGACGATTCATTTTAACCAAATTAAATGGAGGCGCTAATGGATTCAACTCATGAGTACGATTATATAGTCATCGGTTCAGGTTTTGGCGGCAGTGTATCTGCATTAAGACTTGCTGAAAAAGGGTATAAGGTTGCTGTGCTGGAAAAGGGAAAGCGGTGGGCCAATAAAGATTTTCCAAAAACCAACTGGAACACGAGAAAGTATATGTGGCTACCGCAGTTGGGGTGTTATGGCTTTCAAATGCTCACACAGTTAAAACACGTTCTGATTTTCCACGGTGGCGGGGTTGGCGGCGGCAGTCTGGTGTATGCCAATCAATTGCTTGTCCCTCCGGATGAGGTGTTTGAAAAACCGGAGTGGGGAATGGATAATTGCAAGGAACAAATGATGCCCCACTATGAGAAAGCAAAAAAAATGCTGGGTGCAAACCCAAGCCCTCAGATCGGTGCAGCTGATAAATGTTTAAGGGAAGTCGGGAAAGAAATTCGCGGAAAAGACACCTTCCATAAAAACGATGTGGGTATTTTTTTTGGAACCCCAAAAGAGAAGACAGCAGACCCGTATTTTGATGGAAAAGGGCCTGAGAGGACAGGATGCGACTTTTGCGGATCCTGCATGGTGGGGTGTCCCAGCGGTGCAAAAAACACCCTGGATAAAAATTATCTTTACCTGGCCGAAGGGCTCGGGGCTGATATAATTCCTGAAACCGAAGTAACGGGTGTTATCCCCTGTAATGGCGGTTATGAAATTACCACAAAAAAAACTACTGGGATTTTTAAATCCAAAAAAACGTTCCGAACAAAAGGTGCCGTATTCAGCGGTGGGGTTATGGGGTCTGTCAAACTTCTAATGATATGCAAACAGGAAGGGCTGCTGCCGAAAATATCAAACCGTCTGGGTGATTTTGTAAGAACCAATTCCGAGGCGTTGCTGGGCGTAAAATCCAATGATAAAAAAACAGACTGGAATGATCAAATTGCCATTACATCCGGTATCTATCCAGATGAAACCACCCATATTGAAATGGTGCGATACAACAAGGGATCCGACGTGCTGCTCAATTTATTGACCTTGATGACAGGCGGCGGCGGAAATGTTCCGCGCTTTGTAAGATATATGGGCAATATTATAAAGCATCCCATTAAATTTTTACAACTATTATGGCCCTTTGGCATGGCCGCTTCAACAACAGTGGTTCTGGTTATGCAGACAGACTCCAACTATCTGCAATTTGATTATAAGCCGCGGTGGTGGCGACTTGGAGGATACAGCATGAATTCGAAATTACCAAAAGGGAAAAAAGCCAACCCGGCCTATATCCCCATTGCCAATAAAGTGACTGAAAAACTGGCAAAAAAAATGGATGGAACTCCCCTTAGTTTTTTTGGAGAAGCTGCCTTTAATGCGCCTGGCACCGCCCATATTTTAGGTGGGTGCTGTATGGGAGACTCTCCGGAAAAAGGGGTGGTGGGGAAAAATGGGGAGATCTTTGGATACCGAAATCTTTTTGTTGCAGACGGCTCTGTTGTTCCAGCGAATCTGGGAGTAAATCCTAGCTTGACGATTACGGCATTATCAGAACATATCATGTCGCAAATAGAAGATAAAAGCTTATAACTGAAATTGGAGAATAAGTTGATTTTTAACACTGTTTCAGAAAATTTAAATTGCTGAAATATCTTTACAGCTCTTTAAAATATTGTTACGAAATCTTTGTTCGATTTTAAATAACTGGTCTGATATCGTTCAAAGTTACAAAATACACTGACCTGCACATTTATTTGTTAGCTTTCCGTTTACAAAAGTTCAACCGTGGGAGATTTCGTTATGATTAAAGGTATATTATTTGACAAAGACGGAACTCTGCTTGAATTTCATTCAACGATGCATCATATTTACACCATTTTTTTTTTCTGTCTTAAAGACAGATATAGTGCTCCAGAATTGTTATTGCAACAATTGAAAGATGCTTTGGGACATTTGCCGGACCGACTCAAGTCCAGCAGTCTGCTTCAGTTCTCTACAAACCCCCAAATAGCGGAAGCGCTGCTTGAGGCTTCAGGAAAGTATGCCGCAAAACATCAGTGGCAACAGCCTTTCAGCAAAACCGATTTATTGGAGTTAATCGAGGAACTTTCTTTGAGTGAGAATGTTCCGTATACCGCTCTGCCTGACGTGCCGGAAACGCTCAGGTATTTAAAGATTAGAGACTATAAACTCGGCATAGCCACGGCAGATACCCGAACGGCAACCGTCGCAGGCTTGAAAAAAACAGAAATTTTTGAATATTTTGATTACCTGGGTACAAGTGATGAATCAAAACCGAAGCCGGAAACATTTCTGGCAGACATGTTCTGCAGTCAGTGCGGTATTGGTCCGAACGAAGTATTAATAGTCGGGGACAGCAAAAACGATATGCTTTTTGCTGAAAATGTCGGTGCATATTTTATAGGTATTGATACGCCCTATAAGAACACTTCAGTTTTCAGGAACACGGAGCACAGATCAGTTTCCAATATAAATGAAATTATTGACATATTTAATTTATAACATCAGGTGATATGATATCCCTGCAACGTCTCTTAGCTATGCTCGGCCTTAGTTAGTGACAAACAAACAGAGAACAGAGCTTCTTTGTAAATACTTGAATTATTTTTTCAAAATTGAAAGCTAACCCGACGTTGCACTCTGACGCAAAGATTTTCGGGCCGATAGGATGACGGATTCTCCCATTTTTTCAGTCAGTTTTGCAGCTTGCTCCATATGTTGATGTGACCTGTCATCTATACTTGAACGAATCAAGGTATTTGCTTCATCAATCTGTTTTTCCGAGCAAAAGCAGTGGATTGAATCTGCCTTTTGAAAGTCAGTATCCAATGCCAACCGGGGATCACGATAATATTGTTTCTGAAATAATTTTCCCAACGTTTTAAAATTACTTTTTTTATCAAGCCACTGTATAGATCGGCAATAATACCGCAGATATTCTAAAGAGATGCAGGGGGGCGTATCATTTTCCCCATTATAAAAATCGTAAATGACCCAATTCATGACATAGATATTAGCAGCTTTAATCATGTGTGGCAGGTATTTAAGTTCCGGGCCATTTAAAGGACCGGGCTCAGTGGCACAGGCTTTCTGGTAAGCTTGAAAGAAGATAGAGGCCTTTTCCATGTGAAGGCTGCCGTCACCGTTTTCTTTCCAAATCGCACAAAAATAAGTGATAGCAAGGGCAACATCAAAACAACGGACATCCACCTTTGACCAGTCAAAATCAAACAATCCGGTTATGGTATTATTTTGAAATTTTA
>DAOWDR010000598.1 GCA_030638935.1 Desulfobacteraceae bacterium
ACTTGGCCCAAAGCCTTTCCAAGAAAAATTATGAGACAACCCGGGAAAACCTGGCAATTGCCCTGGCACAATCCAGGCGGTTCTGGTTTGACCGGTTTTTCGGGGGGGGTGAAAGTACAAACCGGTATGTAAAGCTTGTGTTCGGGGCCAGGGATCCCTTTGAAAATGTAGAAAACTTAATAGAATCCGGCATTGTGGACAATGCCCTTCTGGTCTATCAACCCCTTTTGGAGAATTTAACCTGCCCATGATGACGCCTTTGGATCCCTTTAACCTGGATCTTGAAAAGATCACCCTGATTGAAGCCAGTGCCGGTACCGGGAAAACCTATACCATCACCACCCTCATGGCCCGGCTCATTGCCCAAGGATTTCCCGTGGAGTCCATCCTGGTGGTGACCTTTACCGAGGCTGCTGCTGCCGAGCTCAAGCTTAGGATAAGAGGACGCTTGTCCCAATGCCTGGCCGCAGACTGGCCCGGGGACCCAGGTGAATCAGAGGACGCCAAGGAAACCCCGGTAGACGATCTTACCCAATTTTTTAGTGATCAACCCGACCCAGGTCTTATTCGCCAACGTCTGGCCCACGCCCTGACCTGTTTTGACCAGGCCTGTATCATGACAATCCATTCATTCTGCTTTCAGACCTTAAAGGAAAATGCATTTGAAAGCGGGGCCTATTTTGATATGGAGCTGCTTACGGATTCCTCCTCCTTTTTTGACCAGGTGTGCATGGATTTTTTCATGACCCGGATTAATGACCTGGACCCTTTGATGTTGAAATTTTTGGCTCAAAAAGGGGTGACACCGGAAAATTTTAAATCCGGGTTCAGGCAGGTGGTGGCAAGGCCCGGCATTGATATAATCCCAAAGGTTGCTGAATTTAAAGATGTCACCGGTTCCTATCGGGAAGTCACCCAAAAAATCCATGCCCTTCTTAAAACTGAAAAAGAGGCCATTATCGGTTTGATCCAGGCCCATAAAGGGGTGGACAAGCGCAGTTATACCAAGAAAAATCTACCCAAATGGCTGGATATTTCACTGGAAATGCTGGAAACCCATGGCAGGGATGCCCTTTTTGATATGGTGGAAAAAGGAGATCACCTTTTTAAATTTACCCGGACACGACTGGCTGCCAAGACAAAGGAGGGCCAGGCACCCCCTGCCCATGAATTTTTTGACCTTTGCGAAGAGTTGCTGAAATTGTCCCGGGTTATGGAAACCAACCTCATCAGTCTGAAATTAGAATTTTTTGTCTATTTTCGCCGGGAACTTGAAAAGATGAAGCTTACCCAGGGGGCCTGTTTTTTTGATGATCTGATTAATGATCTGGCAGCAGCCCTTGAAGGAGACGGTTGGGAACAGCTACGGGCTGCTGTGACAAAAAAATACAGGGCCTGCCTCATTGACGAGTTCCAGGATACAGACCCTGCCCAGTATTATATTTTTTCCCGGCTTTTTGCCGGTCCCGGTTCTGGTAATTCCAACCCCAATAATCCGGATTTTGCCAGTCTCGATCCTGCCCGGCCCGACCTTGCCCGGCCTGATTCCGGCGGCCCTGGTTATCGTAGCACTGAGAATAATAAGCAGATGCCCTTTTTTATGATCGGTGATCCCAAGCAGGCCATCTATGCCTTCAGGGGCGGGGATATCTTTGCCTATTTGTCGGCCTGCAAAGACAGCGACCAAATCTTTACCCTGGAAAAAAATTATCGATCCGCTCCTTTGATGGTTGATGCAGTTAACGACCTTTTTTCCCTGGATGACAATCCCTTTTTATTTGAACAGATTGAGTTCACCAGGGTGGTGACACCAAAAAATGCTGTCAACCGTCTGGTCGGGAAATCACCCTTGCCGCCCCTTCAGTTTGCCTTTGTCAAAAGAGAGGGGTTTGCCCTTGACCGCCAGGGATATATCAAAAAAGAGGATGGGCTAAAGGCAGTCCCCAGGCTGCTGGCAATTGATATCCTCTCTGTTTTAAATTCCGATAAAAGATTGCTGGAAGGATCAGGGGACGGGGCAAAAGCAGGTACCTGCCCCCGTGAGATCAGCCCCGGCGATATGGCTGTGCTGGTTCGGACCAACAGCCAGGCCGAAGCTGTTCACCAGGCATTGGCAGATGTTAATATTCCCTCCTATTTGTCTAAAACCGGGTCTGTGTTTGATTCCAGGGAAGCCATTGAACTTTACGATATTCTGTCGGCGGTATATGAACCTGACCATCCAGGGCGACTAAAGGCTGCCCTGGCATCTTCTGTCTTTGGTTTCTCAGGGGTGATGCTGGCCGATCTGGACCTGGATGAAAAGCAATTGTGGGAACAACAGGACAAATTCAGGGGGTTTAAGGATATTTGGGAGCAAAAAGGTTTTGTCTCCATGATCATGGCCCTGTTTCATTCCGATGACGGGGTGTTAAGGGCCTCCTCCGGGTTGAGGGAGCGGGGACTGACCAATTTTTATCATTTAATAGAATTGGTCTCCCAGGCTGCACAACAACGATATCTGTCCATGTTCTACCTTCTCAAATGGTATGGGGAGCAGCTCTTTGTTTCAACCAGGAATGAAGGGGCTGACGAATTACGGCTTGAAAGTGATAAAAAGGCCGTGGCCATTGTCACCATCCACAAAAGCAAGGGGCTTGAATACCCCATTGTATTTCTGCCCTATCTCTGGGCCGGCGGGGGCAAACCCCGGGACCCCGTTCTTTTCCATGACCCGGATCGATCTTATCAATTGCGCCTGGACCTGGGTGCTTCAGGCCCGGCCCACGGCCTGGACAATGAATCGTCCAATGAATCTGATATAGATCGATCCCGGGAACTTATGGCCTTTGAAGAGAGGGCCGAAGAAAAAAGACTGCTCTATGTGGCCCTGACCCGGGCCTCTGCCATGTGCCGGATCTTCTGGGCCGGTGTTTCTTCCGTGGACGGGTCTGCCCTTGGCAGTCTGCTCCACCCCAATGGGTGCAAAACAGACGGACAGATGATAGAGGACCTGGAAAAGCTTTGCCTGCAAGGTAAAAACCGGGCCACAGTCAACCATCTTTCCTTGACCGGGGAGCCTTTTGGATCATATACCCCCAAGGAGCCCTTGGAAATTGATCTGTCTGCCAGGCTTAGAAAGCGGCAGGTTCAGTCGGCCTGGCGTATATCCAGCTTTTCCGCCCTCACAAGAACAGAGTATGAGCCTGGCAAATATGAGCCTGGCCAGTCTGGAGGGGTGCAGCACCAGAACGACAGTGAAGGCGGGTCAAACCGGGAAATCCGTTTAAAGGAATTTCCCAAGGGCCCTGGGTCCGGAGATTTTTTCCATGCCGTATTTGAGGATATTGATTTTACGGATGAAAGCTTGGTTGAAGGGGTTGTGGGCAAGAACCTGGCAAAATTCGGCATTAAGGGCAAAGATCTTCAGGGGCCTGCCGTGGCCGCAGTCAAAGAAATTCTTGCCACAGAACTTGATACAGGGGCGGGGAATCGATTTTCCCTTAAAGAGGTTGCCATGGAACAGCGGTTTACAGAATTGGAATTTTTCTTTGATGTAAACAACCTGGATCTACATGCCATGGGGTCCCTTTTTGCCGGGGAGCCGGATGGAAAATATGCCCAAGAATTATTCAAACTTAGCGCCAAACCCTTTAAGGGATTTATCAAAGGGTTTATTGATCTTGTGATCCTGCACCAGGGGAAATGGTATATTCTTGATTATAAATCCAATTTTCTGGGAACCACCCATGGGGACTATGGCAGGTCAGCCATGATAGCTGCAATGGAAAGCCACCATTATATTCTGCAATACCATTTATACCTGGCAGCCCTTCACCGCTACCTTGGCATGAGGTTAAAGGATTATTCCTATGACCGGGATTTTGGAGGGGTTTTTTATCTGTTTATCAGGGGAATGCACCCAGACTTGAGGGATCAAGGCGTTTTTTTTCATAGGCCGTCAAAGGATTTTTTCCACAGGTTTCTGGCAACCCTGTAAAGAGGAAATGTAAGCTGGACAAGTTTGACCTGGTGTTTTGCTATTGCCGGTTTCTTTTGTAAAAATAAATGACCACCATCAGCCTTGCCTTTTTATCTCCCAGGCTCTTGCCCACATGGGGGACAATGGAGTCAAAATAAATATTATCTCCTGGATTCAGGATATAAATTTCATCTCCATAGTGAAATTCCAATTGGCCGTCCATGGCATAGATGAACTCTTCGCCTTCGTGGGTGTAGGTCCGGTTGATTTCAAAGGGGGCATGGATGATAAAGGGCTCCATGTTTTTACCGGGCTTGCCCTCTGCCAGGACCTCGTAGTCATACCCTGGAAACTGGTCGGTTTCCCGGATAATCCGGCGCTTGTCTCCCCGGGAAAGGCAGATTCGGACATCATCAAGGGGTTGAACATTTTTTGATAAAATGGAGGTTACTTCAATATCCAGGGCGCTGGCAATTTTGGTTAAAGTGGAGTAGGGCGGTGCCTTTTGAGACCGTTCCACCTTGGACAGATATCCCTTGGTCAGGCCTGTCTTTTCGGCCAGGTCCTGGAGGGTCAGTTTTTTTTGGGTCCTTAATTTTTTAAGATTTTCAGATATGATTTTTTCATCCATCTCATCCTCCTGATTCTCCTCCTGGGGTAATATTATTTTTTTACCTGGGCCAATATGTTTTCTGCAAAAGGGATAATATATCCTTTGCCGACAAGCTTCTCAGCGTAGTGATCCATGTTGTCTGTATATTCAAACCCAAGTTCTCTTGTCTTTTTTTCATCAAATTTTGAGACAAGGGTCACCCGGAATCGATTGAGAATATCAATCACCCTGAGGGCCACATAGGAGGGCATGTCAAAATCATGTACCAGCCTTTGGCCTAAATTTTCGGAATTTTTTCTGAACTCTTTGAGCATCCGGGCAAAAATAAGATTGCCCTCCCCTTGTTCGCAGGCGGCGACAAATAGAATCTGTCCCCCTTCTTTTACTACATTGACGGCATTGAACAGGGCTTTGGTGGCCTGGTAGAGCTGGCCGTCGCACCTGTGTCCTCCGGCTGAAAACAGGACAAAATCCCCTTTTTCAACCACCTGCACACAACAGGCCTGGTTCAGTTTTTGGCAGCCTTCCATAAAGGTGTCATGGAGATCCCCCACTGCCGCATAAAAAAGATCCCCTGTCCCGTTGGCGGCAACTGCCGCATAACAGGCTGTTTTGTCCTTTAAAAAAATACCGGCCCCGTCGGTCAGGTCCTCATTGACCGGGTTGCCCGCAAGTTTTGCCTGGCGAACCAGGGGGTGGGGACTACCGTCTTCACGGATGGCAAGGCTGTGGTTATACCGGATGGAGGCCTCTCCTGCAATGCCGGGCATAATATATTTTCGCCCCCCTCCAAACCCTGCCAGCATGTGATGGAGAATACCGCCGAATAGGATGATGTGATCTGCCTCCCAGGCCTCCTTGGTCACAAAAAGGGGGGTGCCCTTATAGGTGGTACCGATATTCACCAGCCGCTCCTTGTGGGACCCTGCGGAATTCAGAATCTTAACATGCTCCTTACAATAGGCCCCGGCAAGCTCTGCAAATCGATCCGGTAAAATATCTTCATGGGTGCCAAGGGCAATTATGATCCTCATCTGATCAAAGGGAACTCCGAGCTTTGACAGGGTTTTGATAATCCGGGGTACAAACAGGTCCCCCCGGGCCCAGAGCCGGGTGTCGTCGGGAATGATCACGGCGCAGGTTTTGTTCTGGATATCCTCTGGAACAGAGGCCTGGATTCCTTTGTCAATGATATCAAGGATTTTTCCATGGGGAAGGGCAGGGATATCTTTGCCAAGGAGCAGATCCAGAATTTTTTCTTTTGGGATGTTAAAATTGATGCTTCCCCGTCCCTGTTTAAGTGTGAGTTTCATGATTTTTTCAATCCAGCGTTTTTCAGGGCACCTTTTTTCAATGCATTGTTGATCATGGTGACGGGGTGAAGCACCTGGATATCTTCGGATTCTGTTGCATTCAGGTTGCCCGCAAGGTTGATGCGGCAGACCGGACAATCGGTGAGCCAGTATTTAGCCTTAATGGATTTTACGTTGAAGATTTTTTTGTCCATTAATTTTTTTGCAATTTTTGGGTGCTCATAGAAAAAAGTGCCGCCT
>DAOWDR010000061.1 GCA_030638935.1 Desulfobacteraceae bacterium
ATTGGCAAGGGCCGCACCGTGGATGTCAATATTTCAGGAGAGAATATCAATGATATTATCCAGGCAGCCCATGCATTGTTCGGAACCATATCCTCAAATATGGAAAATACCCAGGTCCGTCCCATACCCTCACTTGAAGCCAGTTATCCGGAAGCAAATATCATCCCCAATAGGGAAAAACTGGCTGCCAACGGCCTGAGCGCAAAAGATTTGGGGGTCTATGTAGATATCCTCATGGATGGCCGTAAAATTGAAGAATACAGGCCTGAAGGAATAAAACAGGTTGACCTGGTACTCAAGGGCAAGAACTCTTCGGGCAACTCCCCGGAAGATGTTTTAAACAGCACAATTGTCAATAGCTTCGGAGATCTGATCCGGATCAGGGATGTGGCAGGGATTTCCTATGGCCAGGGTATGCCCCAGATTAATCACCTGGAACGCAACAGAACCATTACCCTGCAGGTAACACCACCAGCTGATTTGCCCCTTCAGGCTGCCATGGAAAAAATTCAAAATGATATTATCCCTTTGCTTGAAAGTCAGGGAAAACTTAAAAATGTCAGGGTAGGGGTGGGGGGCAATGCAGATAAATTGATGGAGACCCGTAAGGCCCTTCAGTGGAACCTTCTTCTGGCATTGATTATTACCTATTTGCTCATGGCGGCCTTGTTTGAAAATTTTTTATATCCATTTATCATTCTTTTCACCGTTCCTTTGGCTGCGGCCGGAGGTTTCGCAGGGCTTTGGGCGGTGAATGCCTATATTGCCCCCCAGGGTTTTGATGTTCTGAGCATGCTTGGGTTTATTATTCTCATCGGAACGGTTGTAAACAATGCGATTCTCATTGTTCATCAATCATTGAACAATGTCCGTTATAATGGTCTTGTGGGAAAAGAAGCGGTAGCAGATGCGGTTAAAACCAGAATCCGACCCATCTTCATGAGTGCCAGCACCAGCCTTTTGGCCATGCTGCCCATGGTTTTATCAACCGGTGCCGGCAGTGAATTGTATCGGGGGCTTGGCGCAATCCTTCTTGGGGGTCTTGCCATGTCAACGGTCTTTACCCTATTTGTGATTCCGGCTCTATTGGTTTTTATTATCGGATTTGAAAAGACTTAAATACCAATCCACAACTTTTTTGGCAAATTCTGCCTGGTGCTCTTTGGATGTCATCTGGTGGTCTCCGCCTTTGTGGATGATAATTTTTTTTGGGGACTGCATCCGGGCGTATATGTCATGGGCATTGGATACCGGCACCACCTCATCGGCATTCCCGTGGAAAATCAATAGATGGTGAAGAATCTTTGTTTTGTCCAGAAGATTAAAGAGAAGATTTTTTTCAAAAAAACTCAGGGGCAGGGCAGGCCGGTTGCCATTGGCCTGAACCGGAATGTTTTCTATGGTCCTGCTTTGAACCGGGGCCGAGCAGATAACTCCCCCGCAAATATCCGCCCCAAGTGGGCCAAGGGATTCCCAGGCATTAATACAGGTTGCGCCTCCCATGCTGGAGCCAAAGATTCCCAATTTACGTGATGTGAGATTTAAGTCCAAAATATGGCGGACTGCCCCTATATAATCCCGGGTTCTTTTTTCAAGGGAGGTATCGGTCAAAAAGTTTCCCTGGCTTCCGCCGCATCCCCTGTGGTCAAACCTAAAAAATGCCATGCCCTTTGCAGGTAAAAGACGGGATAAAACCATTTGTTTGGCAGACAAGCTGCTGCCTTCAAGGCCGTGGGACCCCACCACCAGTGGGGGATCTTTAATCTCCGGAAGGTGGAGCACTCCTTTCAGGGTATACCCGTCCACCTGGAAATCAATTTTTATAAAACTGGTTTTCATGGTTGTCTTTATGCCATTTTACCCGTATAATATCAAGTTTTTGAAGGTAAAATATTTTTAATAATTTTAAAAGAATGAAACCATGTCTATAAAGAAACGAAAAACCTATGAACTTGAGATCATTGACCTTGCCTTTGGTGGCAAGGGGCTTGCCAAACCGGATGGATTTCCCGTGTTTATTGATAAGTGCGTGCCCGGTGACCTGGTGTTTGTGAAAATCACAAAAAAGAAAAAGTCCTGGGCAGAGGGGAAATTGATCAAGATTTTGAAACCTTCTGAGCTTCGTAGGTCTGGCAGATGCCGGTATTGTAATTTTTGCGGCGGCTGCAAATGGCAGGAGCTGCCCTATGATCTTCAGCTTGAATATAAAAAAAGGCATGTCACTGAATCCATCGAGCACATCGGCAGGTTAAAAGGGGTTCCCGTCATGGATGTAATTCCCTCCGATCCGATATTCGAATATAGGAACAAGATGGAATTTTCCTGTTCTTCCCAGCGCTGGCTAATGCCCGAGGAACTTGAGGATGAGACCATTAAAAAGGGATTTGGCATCGGTCTCCATGTGCCTGGCACCTTTGACAAGGTTATTGATATCAAGCAATGCGAAATCATGCCGGCTCTTGGAAATGAGATCCTGGATGATGTGAGGGGTTTTATCAAAGAATCCGGGCTGCCGGCCTATCATCTCAGAAGCCATGAAGGGTTCTGGCGCTTTCTCATGCTGCGCCATTCCGTGGCCCTTGACCAGTGGATGGTCAATATTGTGACCAGGGATAAAAATCTGGATGTGGTATCAAAATTAGGAAAACAGCTGGCAGAAAAATATCCCAATATCCATTCCATTGTAAACAATATTACGGATTCGAAATCCGGGGTGGCATTAGAAAAAGAAGAGATCCTGATCCATGGCCAGGATCACATTACTGAAAAATTAGGCGAATTCAGCTTTAAGATATCAGCCAACTCCTTTTTCCAGACCAATACAAGGACCTGTCAAAAACTTTATGCCAAAGTGGCTGAGTATGCAGATCTCAAAGGGCATGAGACTGTTCTGGATCTTTATTCCGGCACCGGCACCATTCCCCTCTGGCTGTCCGGTACTGCAAAAACGGTTCAGGGCATAGAAATTGTTAGTTCTGCTGTCATTGATGCAAAAAAGAATGCGCAATTGAATAAGATTGAAAATTGTGAGTTTTTTGAAGGTGATATTAAGGATGTGCTTCCAAAGCTTACCCAGACACCGGATGTGGTCATTATTGATCCGCCCCGGGTTGGAATGCACAAAGATGTGGTAAGTCAGGTCCTGTCCATTCATCCTGAAAAAATTGTCTACGTTTCCTGTAATCCAGCAACCCTGGCCCGTGATCTTGAAATGCTCTCTACCCGGTATGGGGTGGAGGAAATCACGCCCGTGGATATGTTTCCCCACACCTATCACATTGAATCCGTGGCCCTGTTGAAACGGAAATTGTAGAAACGAAGGGGCTACCTACCCCATGGAGTCCTCTGAGTCCTTGGCTGCCTTTTCCTTGTCCACCGGTTCTTCAAACAGGCAGTTAAGGATAATCATATCATCATCCTTTTCTGAGCTGATACTATAGGGAAGCTTGTTAAAGAGCCGGATCATTCCCTTGTTCTGGGGGGAGGTATAGGCGATCAAGCCTTTGATACCATTGTCTTTAGCGGCAATAGCAAGTTTTTCCTGAAGAATCTGGGCAATGCCCATGCTCTGGTATTCCCTGGTTACGGAAAAGGCAATTTCAGCCATATTGATGATGG
>DAOWDR010000398.1 GCA_030638935.1 Desulfobacteraceae bacterium
AAAGATTGATCTCTTTAAAGGGAACATCCACATTGTGGGCAAATGTATTCATCTGTTTGATGGTGGTAAATCCGCGCTGAATCTCTTCGGCAATGCTGTTGCTGCAGCTTTCAACCAATGAAAGCTTCAGGTCTTTGCCTTGTTTGGCAAGGTCGGTCAAATCATTTAGAAAGCCGGTTGTCTCAGAGATGATGGCCAGAATGTTTTTTAACTCATGGGAAATACTTGCATTGACTCTGCCAAAAAATTTGAGTCCTTCTAAATTCATAAAATTAATTGAGTCCATTCTTCTCTCCAATTGATTGTGATGGTGTTGCTTCATAAGTTTGCGGGATGAAAAGGTCCAAATTGCTTATCCAATGTTTGTGATCTTGTTTAATTTTGCAATCAGGATGTCTATATCCAGGGGTTTTGACAGATAGAGGTCCTTTTCACCAGGGTCTGCACCTGCACCGTGTCCGCTTACAAAGATAAATTTCAAGCCAGGGTCCAGAGCACTTAATTTTTTTTTTAATTGAACGCCGCTAATGCCGGGCATTTTGATATCCAAAACCGCAACATCATAGCTTGTATTCTGGGTTTTGTTTATCGCCTCATCACCGCTAAAAGCAACATCAGCCTGAATTCCCCTTATTGCCAGCCTCTTTTCCAGCATGTTGATAAATTTTTGTTCATCATCAACAAGAATCACTTTCATGCTAACTCCCCTTCCTGAATTTTGACGGGCAAGGTAATTGTGAAACAGGTTCCGACACCTTCAGTGCTTTGAACCGATATATTCCCACCCAGTTTTTTTACAAGTCCATAGGTAATGGACAGCCCGAGGCCTGTTCCCATCTGATCCTGTTTGGTGCTGAAAAACGGTTCATGTATTTTTTGTAAATTATGTTCAGGGATGCCGCATCCGGTATCCTGTATGATCAGCTCAATGGTTTGGGGGGTGATTTGGGAAACGATGATGTCCAGACAGCATCCTTCCTCCAATGCCTGGAAAGCGTTATTGATAAGATTGACAAGGATTTGCTGAAGCTTTCCTTTGTCGGTTTCCATGTCAGGAAGGGTGTCTGGGATGGAGACATTTACGCTGATCCCCCGGTATTCAGCCTCTTTTTTATGAAAGCTCAATACATCTGTGAGCAGTTTCTGCAGACTGATTTTTTTAATTTTAATGTCAAATTGTCTTACAAATCCAAGCAACTGCCTGGTAATAGTTCCACACCGATCAACCGCATCAAGAATGGAATCGATATTTTCAATCAAGTCCGCATTATCTAGGGGTTCCTTTGTTAAGCTGCAAAGATCCTTAACATAACCTGCCGTCTGGTTGATCACGGCAAGGGGATTGTTTATTTCATGGGCAACACCGGCTGCAAGCTGCCCGATTGAAACCAATTGCTGGTTTTGTTCCATCTGCAGCATGGTTTCAGCCTTTGTCCTGTCTATCAAAAAGAGCCGGTTGATCATAAAGGTAGAGGCAAAGGTAATGACAAGAAGAATGAGGACAACACTTATACCCACCGTCCAATTTATATTTTGACGCAATTTAAGCCAGACATGAATCATGCCTGCCTTCTTTTTTTCCACCACCAGGACAAAAGGGGTGGACACGATGTTGGTTGAAATAAAGGAATACCCGGAAATAACCGGATCATTTCCCTTATGGGTTGTCATTATAACTTCTGTTTGGGTTGGGTTTCCGGGAAAACTTAAATTTGTTTGGGTAAAGATATTGCCGTAATTTGTCGAGGGAGTTTGTAAAACACCCTTGCGGTTGACAAGAAAAATATCTGCATGGTTTCCTGTTTTGTAGGAAGACAGGGTTTGAATCAATCGTTCGGTATCAAGGGTTGCTCTCAGTATAAAAAATGATCCATCCGGCTTGATGGAACGGACGGCAATGATCATATGGGGCAGATCTCTGTATCCTGTAAATACCTGGCTTATAAAGTTGGTTTTTTTAAAACTTTCCAAAAACCATGGCTGGGTTTTATAATTTTTCCCTTCAAGGTTGAAGGGGCCTGCATAGGCGACCTGGTTCCCATCCATATCAATGACACTTAAATCAGACATCCCGCCAAATCCCAGCTTTAAATTTTTTAAAATTTCATCAAGCTCATCAAGCTGTGTTAATTTTTTATATCCCATTTCATTGACCGTAAATATCAGTGCATTCAATCGTTCCTCCATAAAAAAGGAGATGGATCTTTTTGCATTGGAGGCCAGTCGTTCCGCACGAAGATTCAATGCTGAATCGACGGATTGTTGAATAAGCTGGTAGTGAATGAGTGTGACAAAGCAAAGCGGCGCCAGGGCAGTTACCGCTAGAACAAAGATGCTCATACCCCAGAGGTGCCAATAATCGGTAAATGTGTAAAAAGATTTCAGATGAACATTCTGCCCGTGGTTATGAAATTGGGGCCAAATGCTTTTTAAAGAGTTGTGAATTTTTTTTATCACCCTAGGATGTCTCCCTGATTTGTTCCAGAAGGGCCATGAGTTTATCAATGTCCAGGGGTTTATGGATAAACATATACGCTCCGAGCTGTTCGCATTTTTGTCGATCCTGTTGAGTCCCGTGCCCGGTCAAGATGATAACCGGGATGGCCGGGTTTATTTTTTTTATACGGGTCAGCACTTGTGTACCGTACAGGTCAGGTAATTGAAGGTCAAGGAGAATAAGGGTTATAGAGTCTTCATGGATTTTTATCCATTCAAGTGCTGTTCTGCCGTCATAACATACTTCAGAATGGCTACCTCTTAGTTCAATCCGTTTGGCCAGCATGGCAGCAAACTTTTTTTCATCATCTATAATTAATATGTCGGTGTGTTTCATTTTTAAAGTATTTTTTAGTTGACTGTTTAAATAATTTACTTTATAGACTCAATATATATAGTTTAGTTTCATTTGTAAACAATAAATTTGGAGAATGATTAAATGTTAAACAATTTGAGAAATAACATAAACCGATTACTTATCACGGCAGCGGTTTTTGTATTAAGTTGTCCTGGGGGTGCTTTGGCGCGATTCGCAAGTACCACCCTACGGCGCGGAGCATCGCCACACCGGCCTGGACATCTTTGGTGAGGGGCGGGAGAACACGGTGCCGGTCTACGCCGTGGTCGATGGGTTGCTGACGCGCTTGCCCGCCTCGTCCTTCTCGGGGCCCCCGTACATCCAGCTATAGAAGGCGTCCCGGTCCGTTTCCTCTTCGCCCTCCGCTTGTCCGCCGGCTGGTGCTCCAACGTGCTCATATTGTGGAGCTTATCGGCGAGCTTGATTAGGATAACTCTGATGTCCTTGGTCATGGCAAGCAGCATCTTGCGAATTGTCTCTGCTCGCTGGACTGACTTGGATTTAG
>DAOWDR010000571.1 GCA_030638935.1 Desulfobacteraceae bacterium
CTAAATCATTAAAGCCATTCAAAGAATAAAAAAGTATTGTTATTTCAGGTAGTTCGTCACATTTTTGGGCTCCCATTTGAGATTGTGGGCGGGGTTTGTTGGCGTGGAAAAAAGGAATGCGCTTTAAAAGGAGTGTTTTTTTTGAACGAGTACTATGCGAGTATTTGATAGAAAAGGAGAAGGTCGGTTATTCAAAGATATCAGTGTCTCCGGCGCCATATCGGATAATTTCAGGTATATCGTCAATTAAGGAGATAACGGATGAGGGTGAGCCAGGCACCGGGCCCCCGTCGATAACAGCTTCCAGTCTGTTTCCAAAGTAGTCGTGGAGCAGGGACGGATCTTCAAATATATTTCCATCCGGATCTGTGGCAGAGGTGGAGATGATGGGATTGCCCAATTCCTTGGCAAGGGACAGAGCGATTTGATTTTTCGGCACTCTTATGCCGGCTGTTTTTCGTCTGGTCAGCATGATTTTGGGTACCATTCTGGAGCCCGACAACACAAAGGTATAGGGGCCGGGTAATAGCCGTTTCATGTTTCGGTAGGCAAAATTTGAGATTTTGGCATAGGTTGAAATATCTTTCAGGTCCGGGCAGATAAAACTGAAAGGCTTGGTTTTGTCTCTTTGTTTGATGGCATATATTTTTTCAATAGCCTTTTTGTTCATGATATCGCATCCAATACCATAAAAGGTGTCAGTGGGGTAGGCAACAATGCCCCCTTTTCGTAAAATATCTACTACCCTTTGGATTTGGCGTTCCTGGGGATTATCGGGATTTATTTTTAATAACATTTCAGCTGTAATGCCCCCTTTTTTACTATTACCATTTTCTTGATTTTGAGCCCTTTTGATAAAATTAGGTATAAAACCCGCATAAAATCAACAAGAGACAAATTATAGATAAAATCTGTCAGTGTCAATCAAATCATAAATTTTATATCCCAATCTAGTATAAGGCTCAGGATTTAGGTTCATCACCAAAGCTTATCCCCAAAGCCCTGGCTGTCATAACAAGTTCACCGTCCGGATCAACTAAGCGTAACTTATTGATGGCCTCACTTAGGGTGACCGGCCCCATCATCCCATTTTTTTTTAATGCCACCATATAACCGAATTGTTTTTTGGCAATCATCTGGAATGCGTGTACGCCAAAGCGTGTGCATAACTGCCTGTCCCATTGGGTGGGCTGACCCCCGCGCTGTAAATGTCCCAGCACCACACACCTGGTCTCTTTTTTTGTCAGGGTTTCGATTTCCATGGCAACCATGTGGCCGATCCCTCCCAGGCGGACTTCTCTGTCGCCTTTGGTTTTGCTTGATGTGATAAATCCCTGGCCCTCAAGGGTTGCACCCTCTGCCACTATGACAATGGTGAAATGTTTTCCCTCGGTTTCCCTCGCCTTAATTTTTTTTTGGATTGCATCATAGTTAAATTTAATTTCAGGGATCAGGATCACATCCGCCCCTCCTGCCAGCCCGGCATAGGCTGCGATCCATCCGGCATACCGGCCCATGACCTCCAGGACCATAACCCGATTATGACTTTGAGCTGTGCTGTGCAGGCGATCCAGGGCATCCACGGCACAGGCCACGGCAGTGTCGAATCCAAAGGTTGTCTGGGTGGCATCCAGGTCATTATCAATGGTCTTGGGAACTCCCACCACTGGAACTCCCATCTCAAACATCTGTTGGGCAATTGTAAGGGTGCCGTCGCCACCAATGGCAACAAGGGCAGAAAGAGCCAGTTTATCAAAATTGGCTTTGGCCTGGTTCATAATTTTTTTGGGAACCTGCCTCAGTTCTCCACGGCCTGTTTTTGCGGAAAATTGCCCGCTGTTGGCAGTACCCAAAATGGTACCTCCCCGGATGAGCAACCCGTCCATATCTTTGATCGCCAGGGGCATTGCCCGGACCGGTGTGAGAAGTCCGTCAAACCCGCCATGGATTCCTAAGCATTCCCAGCCGTAAAGGGCGCCTGCCTTTACAATGGCCCTAATGACCGCATTTAGTCCCGGGCAGTCTCCGCCTCCGGTTACAATACCGATTTTTTTTGTCATCCATATCTCCCATATTATGTCCAGGTGATCCTGGGATTATTTTATCCTTTTTTTGAAAATATACCATAAACTTTTAGTAAGTTAAAACGATGATTATGGGGGGATTGTGATTTTAAGATTTTTTGATTATAGTTCACAGAAATAAGGAATTGCAATGGGTACCCCATTTTATTGGAGATGACATGAAAATATTTAAAAAGAGAAAGTGGGTGCTTGCAGCAGGGCTTTTTTTTGCATTTCTTATTGTGATTCAGGTTGGGCGCCATTTTTTTAGAGATCAGGAGTGGAAGACCCGAAATTTTATTTATACAAGGGTTAAAAAAGCAATCCCGGAAGCTGTCAAAAGGCTTGAGAAAACCAATGGATTAATACCCTTTAAGATGGATGGTAAATTTTCCGGCCGGCAAACCATTGGTATAGTTATCCTTATACATGGACTGGATGAACCAGGTCAGGTCTGGATGAATCTGGCACCTGCCCTGTACGAAAAAGGATTTAAGGTCCTGCTGATGACCTATCCAAATGATCAGCCAATTCAGGCATCTTCAAAATTTTTTTTCAAACAGATGTCTTCTTATTTTAAGGGAGAAAATAAAGCTGTTTCAATTGTGGCCCACTCCATGGGCGGGTTGATATCCCGTGATATGCTCACTGACCCTTTGTTTGCCTATTCCCAAAAAGTTGAACAGGGAAAAGTTCCCCGGATCGACAACCTTATAATGGTTGGAACACCCAATCATGGGTCAGAGTTGGCTCAATTTCGATTTTTTACCGAAATCAGAGATCAGTTGCACCATTTGTTTAATAAAGATGCTCACTGGCTGAACGGTCTTCTGGACGGTGCAGGTGAAGCTGGAATTGATCTTTTGCCGGGCAGCCGGTTTTTAACCCGATTGAACAGCCGACCCCTTCCTGATAATCTTAATATCCAGGTGATTGCAGGGATCATCAGCCCCTGGTCTGAAACCCAAATCCCTGCCTTGATCCAGCGACTGGAGCAAAGTCTGCCTATTGAAACCCGGCCGGCATCCCTTGCATTGGAAAAAGCACTGATGTCAATGAGCCGTACCATTGGAGACGGGCTGGTATCAGTGGATTCTGCTAAACTTAAAGGGGTGCCCTTAACAACGGTGGGAGGAACCCATTTGACAATGATTCGAAATATTTCCGAATCAAGCCCTAGGATACCACCGGCCGTCCCTTTTATCCTAAAAATGTTGACACCATAAAGCAGGCGTTTCCGGCCTGTCTTAATCGCCGCACAAATAGCCCACGGTTTCAGTCAAGTATCCATAATACAAAAGGAAGGGGCACAAAAGAAAAAAGGGGTTTGTAATGTTATATTTTCATTGCAAACCCCTTAGATACAAAAGTAAAAGTTTATTTTATTTTTCTCAGTATCCTTGCGGACCATTTAGGATCATTCATCCGGGAGTTCAGGATTGTGCCCAGTTTGGAAAGCATATGGTTGGTCTGGGCTTTTCTTTCAGCTTCCCCATAGATTTTCCCTGCAGTATCAGGATCATTCAACTGGAGTAAAGAAATCTCCGCCAAAAATAACAGATCGTCAAATGAGGTCAGTTTTTTTCGAGCTGAATGCACAATGTTTGACAAGAATACCCGGTCGGAGGTCTGATGTTTTACAAGGGAAATCAGTTGCGCATAATCTGCCTGGGATTGGCAGAGCGATTCTGCAGAATTATAGAGTTTTTCTGCCCAGTTCTTGTCCCCGGTCAAGTTGAAAATCGCTCCTCCAACAGAACTTAAGTCAAACAGGCTGCTGCTGTTTTTTTCGGCTTTTGCAAGCAGGCTTGATGCCCATTCCTTGTCATTGAATTTTTTTACTTCCAGGGATGCAAGCTTTATAAGTTCACTGTTTTTTTTGCTCTTATTTTCAATGTCGGCATAGATATC
>DAOWDR010000094.1 GCA_030638935.1 Desulfobacteraceae bacterium
ACGGTATTTGGACCAATGGCCTGTTCCAAAGCGTCTGCATCCCCAAAGGGAATGGTTTTAAACCCCGGAGTAAAGGGACCAAAATTCTGTCTGGCATTCTCGTCAGTGCTGAACCCGATGATGGACAGGGTCCTGCCGTGGAAATTGTCGTTACAGACAATAATTTCAGCCTGGTCATGGGCCACACCCTTGGATTCATATCCCCATTTTCTGGCACACTTGATCACGGTTTCCACGGCTTCCGCCCCGGAATTCATGGGAAGCATTTTATGGGAGTTTGTCATTTCACAAAGTTCCTCATACAAAAGCGGAAGCTGGTCATTGCGAAATGCCCTGGAGGTCAGGGTCAGTTTTTGGGCCTGGTCCATCATGGCCCGGTAAATTTTGGGGTGGCAATGGCCCTGGTTGACGGCGGAGTAGGCAGACAGGCAATCCAGATATTTATTATTATCCACATCCCATACCCAGATTCCTTCCCCACGGCTGAGCACAACATCCAGGGGTTTGTAATTCTTTGCTCCAAACCGGTCTTCAAGATTGATAAGCTCTTTTGCTTTCATTATTATATTCCTTTTTAAGGTTATCCCATGATATTTTTTATGGTTAAACATATGGGCAAGCCCAGGCTTGCTTTTTTATTTTAAACCAGTATTAATAGATGCCGTCAAACGATTTTAACACATTATATGGATGAAGAAAACTCATGCAAAAAAGAAAACGCCATGACCTGCCCTCCTTAAATAGTCTCAGAGCCTTTGAAGCGGCTGCCCGCCATTTAAGCTTTACCCTGGCGGCAAAAGAACTTTGCGTAACCCAGGGGGCGGTCAGCCGCCATATCAAGCAGCTTGAAGGCCAGCTAAAGGTGATTCTCTTCCACAGGCTCCACAAAAAACTCAGGCTGACGGACCAGGGCATGCTCCTGGCATCTCCCCTGACCCGGTCATTTAATATCATGGCAGATGCCCTGGACAAATTAAAAAACCAGCAGCAGGATTTCAACCTCAAGGTCCACCCCACCTTTGCCATCCGCTGGCTCATCCCAAGACTCCACCATTTCCAGGCCCTGCACCCTGATATCCAGGTAAGGCTGACCACCTCGGGAGAAAATGTGAATTTTGACCATGAAAACTTTGACGCCGGCATCACCCATGCGGGAGACGACACCCCGGGCATTGCCAGAAAAAAAATTCTGACAGAGCAATTGATCCCTGTCTGTTCCCCCAAACTTCTCAACACCCTCTCTCCCCTTGAAAAACCAGAGGATATCACAGGCCACCTGCTCCTACACAACACCCCGGATCTAAGGGAATGGGCGGCCTGGGCAGATCAGTTAGGAATCAAAAACCTGTCCCTGGAAAGGGGCCAGGTCTTTGAGGTGGATGATGCCGCCCTACAGGCTGCAACTGCAGGATTAGGGATAGCCCTGGGCGATCTATTCCTCATCAAGGATGAGTTGGAGGCAGGCCTTCTTGTGGCCCCCTTTGGATTAACCCCCATCAAAACAGGCAATTATTATTTTTCCAGACCCGACTTTAACAAGGAAGCCGGCAATGTAAAAGCCTTTCAAAACTGGCTGGTCACCGCCCTGACCGGGTAGGAAAAAAGCATTTTTAAATCAATCTCTTATTGACAATTTTCCATTCCGTTTCTATCCTAGCTTATACACACCTTAATTCAAATCAGACAAATAGGGAGGTGCATGAAATGAATACAATAGAAAGCCGTAACATACGGATAAAACTTGTGGATGGAACCCAGATAAATGGTGAAGTAAATATCAACAGGGGAAACGGGTATGACCGGTTAAGCGACCTTGTGGGTGATTACCAGGAAAATTTTTTAACAATCTTCAATGCAACACTATATGAGAAAAACCTTGAGCCCCAGATCAAATATGAAACGATCCTTGTAAATAAAAATCATATCCTCTATTCCACCCCCAACGGACAAAGGGAGTAGCTACCACTGGTATAAAATCCAACCGGCAATAGGTCCATATTAACCTGGATCAGGTTGTAAGCTTTTACCTGCTCTTCATCACAAGCTGTTCCAGCGCTTTCAAGGATTTGGAAACCTTGCCGGTTGTTTTCTCTTTTTTAATATTTCGCAAAAGTTGCCTCAGTCTCTGGCGTTCCAGCCCCGGACAGGCACAGATAAGCTCTTCAATACTATCCGGATCACCCGTTAACAGCCTGTCCAACAGCATCCGGGTCTCTTTGATTATCTCCGATTCAATTGAACCTTCGGCATTGATTTCCAGCAATGCATGACGGATTGGTTCCGGATCCACATCCCGCATAAGGCTTCCGATAAACTGCCTCTGCCTTCT
>DAOWDR010000244.1 GCA_030638935.1 Desulfobacteraceae bacterium
CAATTAAATGATCTTATATTTTGTTTTCAGGATTTGAGAGAGGGCATTAACCTGGTGAAAGGCCTTTTCAACGGTTTTTTCCTTGTCCGGGTTGACCAGGCAGCAGGTGGCAGGAGACAGCATGCTGTTTGCAAGGATTTGATCCATTTCAATTCCCTTTTTGCCCAGTTGTTTCCAGATGTTTTCCAGCGCCATGGCCAGAAAAGAGAGATTCTCTTTTTCATAGGCTTCAAATCCGGTGGGCACAATGCCCCACACAAGAATGCCGCCATGATCCAGAAACCGTTTTATGGAGTTGGCACAGGCGGCAAATATTTCTGCATTGGTATAGATATCCATGGAAAGAATATTCATATCCAGGTTAAGGAGAAAATCCCAGTCAGGATTGCCGCACAGATGGATGCCCTTGGGGGAGTCAATCATTGACAAAAAAACATCCAAATCCTTTTTCGCCTTTTGGTCATCGTATCCGGACATTGCCGAAAAAATGAATTGTAATCCGGGCTCGTCAATGAACATGAACGCATTGGGATTGAGTTTCTTCAGCCGTCTCAACTGAACATTGATTCGTTTGGCCATGAATTCAAACATAAAGGGACGAACCGTATCATCGAACAGGATGGGGCGGTCGTCCTGGTCAAGAACATTAAACCCGAAGCTGACAGGCCCTTCAAGCTGCCCGTGAATGGCCGGCCGGTCAGAAAGATCCCTGGATAAGAATTGATGATAAACCACGGAATAGGTCTCGCTGACATCAAAATACCCTGGATCATCAAATCGAGCCATGGTCTCTTCAAACTCATTAATGAATTTGTCCATGGAAAATCTCAATGTCTGTTTTTCCATATCCAGAAGAATACCGGGAAAATGTTCTGCAGCCTGGACATACATATCTTCATAGTAGCTGTAATTTGGCAATTGGGGCCAGAACGGGACATCAAGGGACATTGCCGTTTTAAGTGCCTGGTCAACATCTTTGTGGGGCATAACGGCCATTGCCGTGGTTAACAGATTTCCAGGAATAGGCATTGGGAACTCCTGTATAAAAATTCCAGCATCTTAATGTCTGCAAAGGTATTGTAGGGGCTTTGAATGAATTGGTCAATGGCAGCAACGGGCATTTTAAAAAAATGATTCCAATTGCCCTATTTTAAAGGTCGGTTGATCAATACTATGCTTTTTGATCAAAAATATCAGCTTCAATGCCCATAGCCTTGGCACGCTCCAACCATTGCTTCCGCGCCAGAGTGCGCATATCTTCAACATCGTCTGTTTCATCCATAATCTCCATGCCCATAAGCGTCTCAATTAAATCTTCCAGTGTCACCAGTCCATCCGTCCCTCCATGCTCATTGACGACTATGGCAATATGCTGTCGATCCGTGAGAAACTGCTCCAGTAAAGCTGTCAACGATACTGAATACGGAACTGCAAGTATTTCACGTTTCAATGCCTTGAGTTTTTCATCGCCTCGCTTCTGTGCGGTGAAAATCAGAATATCATCTTTAAGAACAAAACCGGTTATGTCGTCAGGATGCGTCCTATAGAGCGGCAGGCGTGAAAATGGGGTATGGGTTACTTGTTTCAATGAATCAATTATATTCATATCTTCGGCAAGTGCTGAGATTACAACACGTGGCGTCATGATATCAGCCACTTTTAGCGACTCGAATCGGAATAGGTTTCGGATAATCCTTGATTCTTTACTGTGAATCTGCCCGGTCTCTACACCGACCTGTGCCATGGCTATGAATTCGTCTCTACTGAAAATATGTATATCTTTTCCATGCGAAATAAACTTTGTCAGTCTCTCGGAAATCCACACGATTGGATAAAGAATCACGATCAGAGTGTTTACAAAAAATGAAATTGGATATACAAGTTTTGTCCAGTAAATGACGCCTATGGTTTTAGGAACAATTTCCGAAATAAAAAGGATCAAAAGCGTCATGACAGCCGAGAATAGGCCAAACCAGGCGCTTCCAAATACGACCGTCGCTTTGGCTCCGGCACCGATGGCACCAACCGTATGTGCAATGGTGTTTAGTGTTAAAATGGCAGCAAGTGATCGGTCCACATTATCTTGTTTCAGTCGTTTTAAAAGCGCTGCATATTTAGGTCGATTTTCTTTCTGCCCTTGGATATATGAAGGCGTAATGCTTAGGAGTACCGATTCTGCTATTGAACAGAGAAACGAGAAGACCAATGCCAGCAAAATATAGATTATCAACAGCACACCATCAACGTTCATACCTTCAATACCTTTGTCGTGTGAACCTTCTACACCAGCGGCATGGGTCGAGATAGCCAGCACCAATGATAATACAGTGACTGAAATCCAGATTGACCTTTTTAATAATAATCCCATAAAAATTGAATGCCTCCTGTGTGGCCCAACAAGTGATTGAGCGGTTCCGTTTATTCGGTATATGCTGTTGTCCGCATATCTTCGTGGTTTTGGATATTAGTTTCTAACCGTATATCATAAAAATAGGAATGATACTTATATATCAATAGTCCCATTTTGAAATATCCACTTTAAAAAAACACCCATATCTCCTTGAAAATAATTCCTTAATAAAATAAAAGCTCCCTGTCAATCGGGGAAACACTTAGTTCTCCTGATTGACAAGGAGGAAAAAAACCCTGTGGACTATCCTTTTAGCCCACATTTTATTAAAAAATAGGCAACCACAATATAGTTCCCTGTATTGTTTCATCACTTTTTCAACAAAAATCTGAAATTTTTATCGTAAAAATCCAGGCGTTTGGACAGGGATCAAATTTTTGAAACCAGACCGGAATTGCCAATTTTTCTTTGCTCCGGGTACAGTCAAAAAAATGCATTTATCTGGAAGACCTAGGCAGTCAAACATAATTCTTGTAAGACTTGGTTATTTACGGTTTGTTTAATTATGTTTTTATTCTTATTTTGACATAACGCACCAAAAATCATAACTGAACTGCCACTATAATGAAAAAAACTATTTGACAGCTTAAAGGACAGAATCATGGCAAAAAAATCGGGAATATGGGGTGTTGTTGTTTTTCTTCTGGTCCTTGCAACCGCAACAGCCGCACCAGGCAAAGAAACACCCAACAGCCGCATGGTGATTGACCATGCCGGCCGCCGGGTGGTGATACCGGGCGTGGTAAATAAAATTGTCACCACATTTAAGCCGGCCACCCTCTGTGCGCTCTCCCTGGGGCTTGCTTCAAAACTTACGGGTGTTGATACCTCTTCCAAACGTGACAGACTGTCCCGGGCGGTTTTTCCGGGGATTAATCAAGTGACCGGCGTCGGCAACAAATCCATGGGCATTAACTTTGAAACCCTGGTCACCCTGAAACCGGATCTGGTGATCCTATATTCCCAGAAAGACGGACTTCAAATGGCTGACCGGCTGGCTGACCTCAATATCCCCGCCATTATAATTTTGCCGGAAACCTTTAGGACCATTCAGCTTTCCCTGGAGCTTATTGCCCTGGCCGTGGGAGGTGATACAAAGATCGGGGACGTGGAGCAGCAGATGGATGGAGTCCTTGACCTGATCCGGGAACGGCTCAGGGATCTTCCCGAAAAGGACAGAAAAAAAGGGTATTTTGCCTCTTCCAGGGGAGTGTTCAGCACCACCACCGGCAACATGATCCAGCATGAAATTTTCACCATTGCCGGCATTGATAATGTGTCTGGCAAACTGACCGGCTATTTCCAGGATATTTCCCCGGAACAGTTGTTCAATTGGAACCCTGACATCATGGTCCTGTCCCGGCATATGAAAAAATCCGAGGCAAACCGCCTTTCCAACAAGGGTCTGGCCCGGGTTGCCGCCATATCAAACAAACAGGTGTACCGCTGTCCTTCCAGTCTGGCGCCCTGGGATTTTCCCTCTCCTTTGTCTGTGCTGGCAAGCCTCTGGCTGGCCAAGAAAGTCTATCCAGTCCATTTTTCAGACATTAATCTTCCAGACAAGGTTAATGAATTCCATAAGGGTCTGTTCGGCCAAACCATGAATCAAATGGGGGGACGGATGGATGATACCATCCAATGAAACCGCCCAATGATGATACTGATGAGAGATATCCGTGAAATTTTTTAGCACCAAGGGCAAAATACTGGTCCTCACCTTCCTGCTGCTGGCTCTTTTTCTTGTATCCGTGTCCATGGGCCGGGTCTTTATCCACGGGTCTGACCTTTTCACCCTAATCGCTAATTTCTTTTCCAACAACGGGACAAATCAGGATCTTTTGTCCAAGGAATTGGTGTTCTGGTGGATCCGGGTTCCCAGGTGTGTCATGGCCGTATTGGTGGGATCAGGCCTGGCAATTTCCGGGGCGGTTTACCAGGCCTTGTTCCGGAACCCCCTGGTCTCCCCTGATATTTTAGGAGTCTCTTCCGGGTGTACCTTTGGGGCGGCTTGCGGACTGATCCTTCCCTTTGACTCTTTCTATCTGGTCCATGTGATGTCATTTGCTTTCGGCCTTTTAGCCGTGTCCATGAGTATGGCCCTGGCCCGGGTGATTGCCATTAAAGCCGTGCTTATTCTGGTATTGGCCGGCATGGTGGTGCTTTCTTTTTTCAATGCCCTGCTCATGATGTTAAAATATTTTTCAGATCCCTACGAGCAGTTGCCCAGTATTATTTTCTGGGTCATGGGGAGCCTGTCCCGGGTCACCTGGGACAATGTTCTGATCATGGCCCCTTTTACCCTGGCGGGAATTGTCATCTTCATTGCCCTGGGGTTCAGGCTGAATATCATTTCTCTGGGGGATATCCAGGCCAAATCCTTAGGCATGGCCCCTTTGGTTTTCAGGCGGCTTCTCATTGTGGCCAGTTCATTTATGGTGGCAATCTCCGTTTCCACCTGCGGTCAGATCGCCTGGATCGGCCTGATCATTCCCCATATGGCCCGGGCCATTGCAGGGCCGGAACATGAAAAAATGATCCCGGTTACCGCCCTGCTGGGAGCCATTTTTTTATTGGCCGCCGATACTGTTGCCAGAACCATCTCAACGGCTGAAATCCCCGTGGGCATCATAACCGCTCTGACCGGCGCCCCGATTTTTGGATATCTCATGATTAAGAACAGGGGAAGCGGATGGCTGTAAGCCTTGAATGTCAAAATCTTGGTTTTACCTACCAGGACCATCCCGTGCTGAACCATATCTCCTTTAAAATCCATTCGGGCCGGTTTTGTGCGATCCTGGGACGAAACGGCTCGGGCAAAACCACCCTGCTCCATTGCCTGAACAATATATTATCCCCTGATGCCGGCAAAATCCTGGTCCATGGCAAAAATATCCTGACCATGGACCAGAAGCGGATTGCACAACAGATCAGCCTGGTCCCCCAGGAGCACCTGGATATATTTCCCTACCGGGTCATTGATGTGGTGGTCATGGGAAGGGCCCCTTTTTTAGGTCTGTCCCAACGACCGGGCAAATCAGATTATAAAATGGCAAAGGATGCATTGAATTTCCTGAATGCCGGAACCCTGGCCCTAAAAAATTTTAACCGGATTTCAGGGGGAGAGCGCCAGATGAGTCTGCTGGCCCGGGCCCTGACCCAGACAACCTGTGTCATGCTCCTGGATGAACCCACCAACCACCTGGATTTTAACAACCAATACCATCTGTTGGCTGCAATGAAATCTTTGTGCCGCTCCAGGGGCATCAGCATTGTCGCATCCATGCATGATCCCAATATGGCAGCCCTGTTTGCCGATGACCTGATCCTGATCAAAGAGGGCAGAATCATGGCCCAGGGAGATACAAACGAGGTGATGACACAAAAAAATATCTCCAACCTGTATGATACCCCATTGGGGCAGGTAAAGATCAATGGACACAAAAAATTATTTTTCCCAAAAACCGTTTTGAACGGCTCAATAGAAACAATGGACAGAATGGACAAGAAAGAGGAGAAAAATAATGGCAGCTGATTTTCCCACCATTATTTACCTTCTGGTCACAGGCATGGTCATGCTTGAACTTCTGGCCGCAGGAATGAAACAAAATCGGATATATTACCTGTTTGTAAACCTGCGGACCTTAACCTGCCTTGCCGGCAGCTTGAACTGGCTCGGAGATTCCTGGCAATGGAGTAAAGGATTCTTTAAAGCATCCATCCTCAAAAAAGGTAATGATGCTTTCGCCCCTGCAATACAAGTCTGTCCAAATCACCCTCATCAAATTTGTGATCCGGGGTGAAGACAACCGGCCTGGGGTAATGCTTACCTTAACCGACAATTGTTTAAACAGATTCTTTTTTGTGGTATACGGAGTAATGATCCTTGCCCTGGCCGGATTTACCGGGGTTACATGGAAAAGAGCCCTGACAAAAAAGGAGAAATAATATGACCCGTCCTTCATGTCCTGAACCTGTTACACCGGTCATGGACAGGCCCCTTAAAGGGGCTGAAAAAGAGTTGGTGAACAAGATGATCCTAGCCATTAACCGACCAGAAATTTTTGTGGAGCAGGTGGTGGTGGGTTCCAAATTTTTGGCTGTTATTGCAGGCAGCCGCATGGGCCTTTCCTCTCTGCTGAATGCAGTCCCCGGACAAGATGAAATCAAGCTTGTTGAAAAGCTGGTGGGAAAACCAATTGGAGAAGCAGTCTCCCTTATCCGGCAACCATCTCCCTTTTTGATCTCTTTGGGTGTTGCGGCCCTGAATGCCGGCAATTCCCCGGACCCAGCCATGGTTGACCACTCGAATTTTCCAGCAGACAAATTGATTGCCCGGCTGGGCAAAGACAAAATCACCGGCCTGGTGGGAGAGTTCCCCTTTGTAAAACAATTAGCCCCTAAGGTCGGCACCCTGCATTTGTTTGAATTAAACGCTGTCTCCCATGCCCTTCCAAGGGATCAATGGGAAATAGTTTTACCCGAACTGGATGTCCTGGCACTCACGGGCACGACATTGTTAACACGTCAAATGGCCTGGTATCTGTCCCGGGCCTCCCAGGCAAAGATTGTGATCCTGGGCCCCACCACCCCGATATCCACGGTATTATTTGAACATGGGGCAAACTATCTGTGCGGGTCAGTGGTCACGGACATAAAAAAAGTCGCCTCATCCATAAAAAAAGGCTTTTGCTTCAGGGATATTAAAAAAAGCGGGGGCATCCTTTTCACCCAATGGGAAAAATAAAAGCCCCCTTTCCAGACCTACTTACATTTTGCAGGGGTTGGTGAATCAAAGGCATATTTATGCAGGTAAGTGAATATATCCAGCCTATCCTTTTCAGAAATTTTGACCCATTCATCTTTGCAAGCCAATTTTTCGTATTTACTTGACTTAAACTGCCGGGTCCACTGGGCCTGGGTCTTGCTGTCAGGACTAATGGATACTGCAGACCCTGCATCATTGTGACAACTGCGGCAACTTTTTCTGAATGTATATTTTCCCTTCCGGGCGTTGCCTTTATCGGCGGAAAAACCCAGGCTGGAAAATCCGAAAACAAGGGTGAGGGTTACCAAAATAACTCCTATCTTTTTTAACATCATATCTTCCTTTCTCGTGTTTAGGCGGCTGACAGCGGCCTAAAAACCCAAAGACCGCTGTTCAGTAAGCCATTTTTTTAAAATTATAAGTTAAAATCTTACGGTTGCAGACAGATAGGCATTCCAGACCTTGTCAGCAACAGGAAACAGGGCGTCCATGGAGGTGGCATCTGATATCTTTACAGGTTCACCCAGGGGATTTCCGCTCCCTGTGTATTCATAATCATAATACCGTGCACCAAGTTTCACGAAAAAATTATCACTGGAAATCGGCTGGATATAATAGGTTTCAAAAACCTGGCCCCGGACCCCAAGTTTGCTGTCCACCAGGGAATCTTCAGCACCGGTGAAGTTAAACCAGTACTGGGAACCCCAATTGTATTCAAAACCCCACCTTGCATCCAGGGGCATTGGAAAAATAGCTCCCCCGTAAAGACTGTACCCGTTGCGGCTTTCAAGCTCACCATTGGAATTGAGAAGCCCGTAACCCATGAGGTTATAAAAGGGGTTGGCAGATGTTTGATCGGGACTTGTATGGCTCCATCCAAAAGATAGAAACAGATCAATGTCCTTATCAAATTTTTCCGTCAAATTGGTCCTGAGCAGCAGGGTGGCTGCATCCCAGTCCCCTAAATTGGTACTGGGTTCGGTTCGGCTGATATACCCCCCGTCATTTTGTTCAAAGGTATAGGTCCCGTCCGGGTTCTCCGTTGCTGTAAAAGGCATGACAGTCTGTCCGGTAAAACCGTCGGTGATATCAAAGGCATGGGCAAAGTTGAAAACAGCACTATTGGTATCATCGTCAAACAGATTGACAATAAAGCCGAACAAATGGACATCATCCAACTGGGAACCACTCTTCAGGGTGGTGCTGTTTCCAAAGTCGCTCTCAAAGCCAACCCCGTAACAAAGTTTAAAGGCAGCACCCGGGATATCGGTCATCTCTTCCAGGCCAAAATTCAAAGAAGCACCGTCAAACTGCCAGTTAATGATATGCGATAGTGGAGAACCGCCTTCCAGGCTGTATTCCCCATATTCCATGGGAGGTCCTTCAGTGGATGGCCGTCGTCCCAAGGAAAAGTTAACAGGGACATTTTTCCCGGAATTTTTATAATTAAAATAGGCCCGTTCCAAATGGATGGAATCATCGTTGGGAAGGCTTGAGGTGGTACCGTCCAGGGTGACATCATTCATGCCGCCCTGGTAGTTCTGGACTCCGGAGCTGTCTCCCCACACCTTATAGGCTGCCAAACGGCCTGCAAAACTCAGCTGGGGATTTATTTTGGCCTTCATATTAATCCTGAACCTATTGGTAAAGATAAGATCGTTATCAATATCGTTTTTCTCCGGCACATTCAGGGGGCTTGATGCCAGGCCGCCCATGGCCGCTTGAATCTGGGCTTTGGTTAATCCATTTAATCCGCCGCTTGCCGCCGGGGTAAAGAACATGCCCATAAAGGCATCCGGAGCTGTCAGCATATCCTGGTAATGGATAGAATCCGCCCTGCTTCGAAGCTCCACGCCCAGGGACAACTTATCCGTTGCTGTATGCAATTCCGCCTCATTCAGACGTTCATCCATCTCCTCTATTTCATCTTCTTTGTTTGCATTTTTTTCTTCCATCGCAGCCAGTTTTTTTTCAACGTTCTGCATCATCTCCGTCAATTGGTTCAATTGTTTTTTCAGGGTATCGACTTCGGTGTCCGCCATAAGAATATTTGGCGAAAACGTTGCCACCAGAAAAAAGATAGCCCAAAATAAAATTAACAATTTGTTGTGACCTGATTTGTTCTTTTCCATCCATTTCTCCTTTTATTTTAATAAACATTATCTTTCCTTGCCCTAGGCAATAGCAAAATGCATACCCGAAGATAAAAAGTTTGGTTTTGAATGAAATAAGCTGGGAGACAGGGATTTCCATAGCTGTTAATTCTTGTGCTTTTTCACAAACAATGTTAACATTAACACCTGTTAAGTTTACAGATGTTAACTAAATCGTATACTTAAAATTTGGAACGAAATGGATATTTCAAAACATTGGAAACGGATAATAGATACCCTTCAGGATGGAATTCTTGTCATAGACACCCATGGTGTTATTCAGGCAACCAATCCATCTGCCGACAGGCTTACCGGGTATTCCGAGTCAGAGCTGACAGGCAGCTCCTGCAGGATTTTAAATTGTTCCGGGTGCAAGATAATAGGACAGGGGAAAGGCAAAGATTTTTGTAAATTGTTTACCGTCGGACGATCAAAGCTAAAAAAATGCATGATCAAAAACAAAAAAAATCTTTCGGTTCATATTCTCAAGGTTGCCACTGTATTGGAAAATGACCAGGGAGAGGTAATTGGTGCGGTTGAGGTCCTGACAGATATGACGGACCTTGTCCAAAAACAGCAGGAGATCGAATCTCTCAAACATATGTTCCTGGGTGATGGTTTCAACGGCATTCTGGGGAAAACCCCGGTTATGGAAAAACTTTTCCAATTGATATTAAGCGTTGCCCAATCCGATGCCCCTGTACTCATCCAGGGAGAAAGCGGAACCGGAAAGGAATTGGTGGCCCTGGCCATACACGAAAACAGTCCCAGAAAAAAACAACCCTTTATAAAGGTCAACTGTGCAGCCCTGAACGAAAGCCTCCTTGAAAGTGAATTGTTCGGCCACGTAAAAGGAGCATTTACCGGTGCAGACAAGGATCGTGTCGGAAGGTTTGAAGCAGCCAATACAGGAACCCTTTTTCTGGACGAAATCGGGGATCTTCCCCTGTCTACACAAATAAAACTGCTCCGGGTATTAGAAGAAAAAGAAGTGGAACGGGTGGGAGATCATCATCCGTTTCCCGTTGATATAAGGATTATTACCGCCACCAACAGAAACCTTGAATCATTAATCCTAAAAGGAGCTTTCCGGAAAGACTTTTTTTTTAGAATCAATGTATTTCCCCTTCAATGCCCTTCTCTTGTGGACCGAAGAGAGGACATTCCCCTGATTGTGCAAAAGTTTATCAACCGGATTTGTACAAAAAATAATAAACAAATCCTGGAAGTCTCCTCGGAAGCCATGGAAATTTTCCTCATCTATAACTGGCCCGGAAATGTCCGGGAACTCCGCAACACAATTGAATATGCATCTGTCCTGTGTACCCAAGGATGGATTGAACCCAAACATTTACCGTCTAAAATCAGAGATATCAATCAACCTTTAAAGGAAGAAAGCCCTTTAACATCGACAGACCAATCAGATAGAAATAAACTTTTAGGGCTTCTTAAACAAACCAGGGGGAATCAATCTGAACTGGCACGCAGACTGGGAATCTCCAGGGTGACCCTTTGGAAACGAATAAAGAAATATGGGATTCGGATTCCAGAAGATATTTAAATTTTAAGGAGGCAGGTGTGATCAACAAAAATACCGTCATAGTTTTAGGCCTGAAACCAATGACCCGTTCCATGTGTTACAAATTTTACGTTAAACTAAATTCCGAACTGGAAACACCTGATGCCATAAAAGAATCTGTCAGCTTTTGGCAGGAGGACCATGAAAAACTCAACCATTTATGGTGGGTCCTCAATTATTATTCGGAAAACCTTGATCCTGATCGTAATTTACGGGCATATGTTGAAAGACATTTGGACAATCTTGCAAAGGAGCAATCGGTCTTCATTGATACCTAACTTTTTTCCTGTCAATAGACCAGATAGCTGTCAGCCCCCCCAGATATCAACAATTTTGGTATTTCCGGGATAATCAACCGTTTTGTACTGGGTGATGTTGGACAATCTTTTGGTTATTTTCCCCAACCGTGTGGCCTGGGATTTAATGGAGTTCAGGCTATTGCCTTTAATCTCCTGTTCCTGGCCCATGAGCAATAGTTCAGAATAGCCTATAATAGCCTGAAGGGGCTGGTTGATTTCATGGCAGACTGCACCGGCCATCTCCAGGACACCCTGAAGCCGTTCCCGCTCATAGGTTTCTTTTTCCGCTGCCTTTCTCTGGGAAATATCTGTAACAGTGGCTATGGTCCAGGCCATGGGGTCCTCGCTATCCGTACAATTAAGCCGGATATGGGCGGGGAAAAGACTGCCATCTTTTTTCACCACATCTATTTCATAATCTGCCATTCCTTGGCTGGTAAGGCTATCATAAATGGTCTGACCGGCATAATCATAGTCTTCATCGGCAATATAAATCATGCGAACACTTTTGTCTTGGAAATCCCCTTTGTCCCCATACCCGAACATTTGAAGCATTTCAGCATTCACCCATTTAAACATTCGGTTTTGAACCAGGGCAATACCAACCGGGGAAGACTCAAGTATTTTTTCCAGGATACTGCCCTGGTCATTTATTTTTTTCTCAGCCTCTTTTCTTTCAATTGCCAGGGCCACGTGCTGGGATATTGAGTTCAGGAGAACCATATCCTGATCCCGGTAGGCAGTTTCAGAATTATAGTCCTGAATCACCATTGCACCGATGACCCGGTTTTTTATGATCAAAGGGGCACCCAGCCAAACCTTGGAAACGGTACCAATGGGATTTTTACCCATTTTTCCGGCCATCTTAAAGATATCTTTTTCATAAAAAATCATGGGGGCCTTATTTTTAATTACCATGCCCGTGGATGTCGGCTTTTTGCTGAAATTCAACATTTCTTCGGGGATATCGTCTTTTACATCCACATGATAGGGAAATGTGATCGCATCCCGCTCTTCATCCAACAGGGCGATACAAAAATTATCAACCTTGAGAATTTTCCCCAGGGACTGATGAATCACCCCGTAAAGTTCAGCCAGATTCCGGGTATGGGTGACGGCATCTGAAATTTCAAACAACACCTCAATGGTACCGGCAAGGTCCCGTCTTTTATGCCTAATGCCTGATTTAGTTTCGCCCATTTTTTCCCTGCCCGCATCTGAAGAGTGTCTAAAACCGCAGCATTATTCCATTAATGAGTTATTAAATCAAGACCCAACTTTTAAATCAAGGCAACCTTTTTTTCAGCTGCTGGACCCCCAGATATCTACGATTTTTGTGTCTCCGGGATAGGGAATGGTTTTATACCGGGTAATCTTGGAAAGCCGCTTGGTAATATCTCCTATGCGGGTGGCCTGGTATTTGATCTGTTTTATTTCTTTGGCTTTAATGGACCCGGGTTGCTCAAACAGAGCTGAATAACCTAAAATGACCTGGAGGGGTTGATTGATTTCGTGGCAAATGGCCCCGGCCATTTCAAGAACCCCCTGGAGTTTCTCCTTTTCTAACTTTTCCTGTTGGGCGATTTCCCTCAGGGAAATATCGGCAAATGTTGCAATGGTGTTTTCCAGGGGATTTTCAGGACTGGAACCGGTTAAAATGATATGGGCTTTGAACAGGGTACCGTCTCTGCGCTTGAGCTCAAAATCAAAATCAGCCTTTCCACCCAGCGTCAAATCCTTTTGAATAATGGCCCCGGCCTCTTTATAGGCCTGTTTGGAAGCATAAACCATTTGGGAACTCTGTCCGGTAAATGCCTCTTTGGAATCATATCCAAACATGGTTACCATTTCCGCATTCACCCATTTGAATACCCTATTCTCAAACAGGCAGATCCCCACGGGAGAGGATTCTAAAATGGTTTCAAGCACCTGCTGCTGGTTCAATAATTTTTTTTCAGATTCCTTTCTTTCAATGGCCAGACCAATGTGCTGGGAAATGGTATTTAACAGATCAAGATCCTTTGGTTCGTAGGCAGTGGAGGAGATAAAATTCTGAATGGCGATCACCCCGATTACCCGGTTCTTGATAATAAAAGGGGCCCCCAGCCAAATTTTGCTAGCCGTTCCAATGATCTCATGGTTCTGCTTTTTTGCGAAATCGATGATATCCTGCTCAAAAAATATCAGGGGTTTTTTGGATTGAATCACTTTTCCGGTCAGGGATGCGGTTTGGCTGAAATTAAATATTTCATCGGGAATTTCATCCTTTTCATCCACATAATAGGGAAAAGAGATGGAATCTTTTTCTTCATGGTGGAGGGCAATATAAAGATTATCCACATTAAGGATTTTTCCGAGGGAACGGTGAATAACCTTGTACAACTCATCCAGATTACGGGTATGGGTGACAGCTTCGGATATTTCAAACAACACCTCAAGGGTTTTGGCATCATCTCTTTTTTCCATGGGTCTGTCTCTCCGGCTGATTAATCATTTTTACCTTTTGCTCTTGCATTATCTCCTGTTATGAAATTGATTTTTATGAGATAACAGAGTATAGCAAGACAGATATCAAATGAGTAGCACTAAATAATATATAAGGAATTCCTAAGAAAAAACGCCATGAAGTCCATTGAAGAAATTTCCCTTTTGTATGAAATCAGTGAGGCCCTGAACCAGCACATGGACATGAAAAAATCCCTGATCAAGGTTTTAAGCGTATTGTCTGAATCCCTGAACCTGGTCAGGGGAATCATTTTTCTTACCAATTCGGAAACAGGGGAAATACGGATAGAAATCGCCCACGGCATTTCAGAAGAGACCACCAAGCAGATCAAATATCTGCCCGGAGAGGGCATTATAGGCCAGGTGATTGAATCCGGAAACCCGGCAGTGGTCCCAAGAATCAGTAAAGAACCTCTGTTCCTTGATAAAACCCACTCCCGCAAAATTGCCCACCAAGATTATTCCTTTATCTGTGTACCCATAAAAAAAGATTCCCGGGTGGTGGGTGCCATCAGTGCGGACCGGCCCTATGAAGGAAAACAATCCCTTAACACCGGCGAAAAACTCTTGTCCGTTGTGGCTGCCATGGTGGCCCACCATGTGATCCATATTGAAACCGTCCGGGTGGAAAAGGAACAGCTCAAAACAGAGAACATGAGGCTGAAATCCGAGCTGGAAAATAAATATAGTTTCACCAATATCATTGGCAATTCCAACAAGATGAGGGAAGTGCTCCAGATGATATCCCAGGTATCTTCCTCTTCAGCCACCGTTCTGATCCGGGGGGAAAGCGGCACCGGCAAAGAGTTGGTGGCCAATGCCATTCACTA
>DAOWDR010000710.1 GCA_030638935.1 Desulfobacteraceae bacterium
GCACAAAATTTACCGTCAGTCTGCCGGTCATTAAAAAAGAATTAACAAGCCAAGAAAAAGCAGAAATCCAAAAAGAAAATCTATATTTTGATAAATATATTCTTCTTGTTGAAGATGAAACTGCAATATCAGGCGTACAGTACAAAATACTATCACAGGAGCCCTGTAATCATAAAGTTGATATTGCCCATGATGGGCAGGTTGCAATGGATTTATTTAAAAGAAACAAATATGATTTGATAAGTCTGGATTATGTTCTCCCAGGGGGTATTAACGGGATGGATGTGTATGATCATATCAGAAAAACAAACAAAACCATTCCAATCCTGTTTATTTCAGGCAATATCGAATTTTTAGAGTCGATAAAGGAATTGAAGCAAAAAGATGGCAATATTGATCATCTGTCAAAGCCATGTCAGAATAAAGATTATGTTAAGAGTATAAATGAATTGTTCGATAAAAACTTGGCTTCAACTTTTTATTCATGATACTCCCAGTCAATACTATTTCCCACAAAAAATTCAGGTTTTCGCATACGAGGATAAAGCCAAGGTCATACAATATGTATAGGCCGGGTCAAAACCATCCGGTCCAAACTATTCATCCCAAGCTGCTCTGCGGCATTGCCGTTCTTTACTGCAACCTCCATATACCCTGCGGATGCGGCCATTATAAAAGGCTCGTTATCCCGGGCCTGTGCATAGGCCTTGTAACACATTGTTATTTGGGTTGTGCCGGCCAAAAGGCAAAAGCCTTTCCCTACAAAGGCCTTAAATTCATCCCAGGTGATGTTCAAGGTCATATTCCCGTAAATATCAATATAAAGAATAGTCAGAACCAGACTGTCTCCCTGGTTTTCAGGGACAGGCAAATCCAAATGTACCAAATCATTTACAGGGTCAGTGACAATGCTTCCCAATTTGTCCGTTTCACGCCCCAGGGACAGATGGGCGGCAATGGGGGCAAATATATCCCTGCCATGGAAGGAAAAAGAAATATTTTCCAGAAAATAAACGCTTTGGTTCAAGTGGACAACTGACTCTATCCCATTTTTTTGGACAGCCTGCCACAGGACCCCATTGTCCGGCCCCACAAAACAATACTCCTTTGTCTGGATCAGGACAGGTCTGCGATCCTCTCCCACCCCCGGGTCCACCACAACGCAAAAAATTGTACCCAGGGGAAAATATCCCTGGGCGGTCAAGAGCAAAAATGCTCCTTGAAGAATATCCTGGGGTCTGACCCCATGGGAAAGATCAACAATATTTGCATGGGGATTAATGGACAGGATCACCCCTTTTAAAATTCCCACAAAGGCATCCTGGAGGCCGAAATCGGTGAGCAGAACAATGGGCCCGCTGTTTTTTGCAATGGTCAATTTACCCGGCTCCTTTTACATATCACACAGCTTTAATGGTCTCATGGTATACAATCGGGACAATTTATTATATCCATAAGAACCAAAAATATAAAAGGGCTTATATTTTTATCCATATTCAGGAGTTGAGATGACCCTTAAAACCATTGTACTGACCTGCCTTGCCATGGCGGCATTTGCCGCCAATTCCATTTTTTGCAGATTTGCCCTTGGGGAGACTGCCATGGATGCCGGTGCCTTTACCCTGATCCGCCTGGTATCCGGCGCCATTGTCCTGGGAATTCTGACGGGTCGAAAAGCCTTCACACCGCCGGCCATGGAAAACGGCAAACCATGGATCATGCCCCTGATGCTGGCCCTGTACGCCCTGTTTTTTTCCCATGCCTATGTAAACCTTGGTGCAGGCACAGGCGCCCTGATCCTATTTGGTGCGGTCCAGGCAACCATGATCCTTGCCGGTGTCATGGCCGGGGAACGGCCGGGGCTTGTCCGGGTTCTGGGCATGGCAACAGCCATTCTGGGACTTGTCGACCTGGTTTTTCCAGGGTTGTCGGCCCCCTCCCCTTTGGGCGCATTTTTGATGACCCTGGCAGGCATATCCTGGGGAATCTATTCACTTCTGGGAAAACAGACCCATGATCCTGTGGCAGCCACTGCCTTTAATTTTATCTGGGCCGTTCCCCTGGTCCTTGCACCGGTATTTTTTTCATCTGATTTTTCCCTGGCAAAATATTCACTGTTCCGAGGGTAATGTCGTGCGGAAGGCGTTTGGAACCAGCTATGGAAATGATGTCAGGATTCTTTTTAAGCTCGGTTTTTATAGTTTCAATATTGTTGTGGAAGTTATTA
>DAOWDR010000324.1 GCA_030638935.1 Desulfobacteraceae bacterium
CGTCATCTGCGGCCTGCTCCTCCATGTTTCTGACTCGGATGATCCGTCCGGGCATCAGCTCTTTTTTATCAATGGCCTGTCGGGCCTGACCCATGAGCCAGGGGAAAAATTGCATGGCAGAAACTTCAAGGGTGACCGCATTGGTATTGTCTATGGAGGACAGGTCGGCTGTTTTGCCCAATACTTGTTTGCAATAATCTTCCATGGAGACAAAGGCTTTTTTATCCCGTTGTTCCATCAGCCATTCAAGATCCCCCACATAGGGGGAATTAATCTTTTTGAGGCCTTGCATTAGTTTTTCCGGGTCCCTTGCCTGTTTTGCCTTTTCATTAATTGCCTTGGCTCCGCCAAATTTTTCCACAAGGTCGCACAGCTCCTGGGTCAGTCTGGTATCCGTATTCATCAGCATTTGGTTGACCGCATCCAGATTTTTTTGTTGAATGATTAGTTCTTCTCTCATGTGGGTTTCTCCCCTTTTATAAGGATATGGTTGGATATTATATTTATTGAATAGATTAGGTGGGTATCTTTATGTCTCACCTAACTATTTGCCCGGTCTTTCATCTGGGTGAGAAAATTTTGTTTTTCTCCTTCCAGCATATGATAACAATGCTGTTCTTCGGGAAAGCTTCCTTCCCGGACATCTTTGCAATAGGCTTTCATGGCATCGGTGATTATGGTAGCCACATCACAATATTTTTTGACAAATTTGGGGGTGAAGGCCTGGAACTGGCCGATGAGATCGCTGACAATGAGCAATTGGCCGTCACACTCTTTTCCCGCCCCAATGGAGAAGACCGGAATGGTAAGAGTTTGGGCAATGTACTGGGCCACTTCCGGAGGAACTGCTTCCACCAGAAGCATATGGGCCCCGGCCGCCTGGACAGCCAGGGCGTCTTCCACCACCAGGGTTGCTTCTTTTGCTGTCCGGCCCTGGGCTTTATGGCCTCCCAGTACACCGGAACTCTGGGGTGTCAGGCCGATGTGGGCGATGACCAGAATACCGGCATCTACAATGGCCTTGATTCTGGATACTACCCGGGTTCCGCCTTCAAGTTTGACGGCATCCACCTCGGCTTCTTTAAGAAAACGTCCGGCATTAATCACTGCATCCTTATCAGATGTCTGGTAGCTCATAAAGGGCATATCCCCCACAATAAAGGTTTGGGGGGCTCCCCTTCTTACCGCTTCACAATGAACAATGCACTGGTCCATGGTCACGGGGATCGTACCCTTGTAACCATAGACGCACATGCCCAGAGAATCACCAACAAGGATCATGTCAAGCCCTGCTTTTTCTGCAAACTGGGCAGTGGGAAAATCATAGGATGTCAGCCAGGTAACTTTTTCTTTGGATTTTTTCATTTGATAAAAATCGTGGATTGCTTTTTTTTTAGCCATGATTGTCTCCTTTGTGATTTTATATTGAAATGGTTACAAAATATCCGCCGCATCAATGGGCCACCCCTGATCGGGTTTAACTTCTGCATAGACAAGAAAGGTTTCGATTTTTCCCATACCAGGAATGGTTGCCAGCCTTTTTTTAATCAATTCGCCAAGGTCATTCAGATCCGGAGCAACCACATGGAGCAGGTAATCAAACCGGCCGGTGATGTGGTAACAAGCCCTGACATTGGGGATATCCTTGATTTCATTTTCCAGGGTTTCAATATCTTTCACCCTATGGCGATCCAGGGAAATACAGGCAAATCCCTGGGCCTTGAGACCGAGTTTTTCCGGGTTGACAACTGCCCGGTATCCCTGGAGAATTCCTTTGTCTTCAAGCTTTTTGACCCGATCCAGCATGGTGGAGGGGGCAAGACCTGTCTCTTTTGCCAGTTCGCTGTTTTTTTTTCGCCCGTCTTTTTGGAGGGCTTTCAGGGTGTGTCGGTCTATTTTATCCATGGAATCTCCCAAATTTAATTCGGTTGTTAATTGAATAGGGTGGTGAAAATTTGATTTTTATAAATCATACCGAATTCAATTAGAAAGTCAAGGGGAATATCAAAATAATTGGCCTGAGTTATTCAAAGTTCACCGAATTTTATTCGGTGAACTCATATGGGTACTGGTGGGTGTGGATGGCAGGGGGATCTCTGATAATATCGATGGTATATTTTTAGTCTGAAAAATCTTTATCTTTCATAAGATTTTCGTTTGGCCCGGCATTATTTGGCTAATTCATCATTACCTGGTACACAGATTTCATTCTTGTTAGGGTTTGATGACCCCAATTCATTTGTTAGAGCCTTTCGTTCCTGGACAGGAGAAACACCCGAGAAAATGCATTAACGGTTATGGATTTCTTGATGAAAATTTGTAAATCAATGTTCCTTATAATGTTTAATCAATTGGTCCAGGCTTTGATCCTCTGAGGCCATTGCAATGGGGTTAATTTCTAAAAGTTCTTCCCAGACCTCCAAGGCCTTGCTTTGCTCGTTTAAATCGTTCATCAAAACAATTCCTTTACTGAATCTGGAAGTTTCGTGTTCCAGATCAATTGAAATGGCTTTATCAAAAGAAGCAATCGCTTTTTCAGGTTGTTTGTTCCTTCGATACATAATACCTAAATCTGTTAAGACATCCGGATTTTTAGGCTCAAGGGATAGGGATTTTTCATAAGCTTCTATGGCCTTGGGAAATTGATTTGTGTCAAAGTAAACATGTCCCAATTGAGTCCAGGCAGAAATATTGCCTGGGTTTTTAACCAATACACCTTTTAATTGTTCCTCTTTTTTTTCATAATCAACAGCCTGACGGTTATTTGTTTCAGAACTGCTGGAATTCGTAAGTTTAAATGAGGTAAAACCGACACCTAAAATAAATCCTACAAAAAGGCAGATGATTCCGATCATAACCGTGTTTTGTCGAGTGACATGATTTGAGCTTGCTGTTTTTTCTTTTTTCATTATTGAATCCTTGATTGTATTTTTTTCACGGGATTGACTCCTGTATCTAACTACTGAAGCGGGGGACTTAAGTTCAGCTCGTCTGCTCGGACAAAGCCTCCCCCACCTGGATTGTTTTAATAGTTCGCATTTAGCTCAGACTGAACCAATTGACGCAATTGTCCTGCGCCAAAGGGCTCCAGCGGCTTTCCATTGACAAAAAATCCCGGTGTTTTTCGAACATTAAGTGTTTTGGCATCGGCCATATCCTGTTCAATAAGTTTTGCAATTGCCGGGTCATTCATATCTTTTTTGATCTGGTCAATATCAAGACCGGCCTTTGGAAGAAATTCCCATATCCTCTGGGGTTGCGGATTGCTGTGGCTGGCCCAGCCGGACTGTGATTTGAACATGACATCCAGGGTTTCCCAATATTTTCCCTGCTTTCTGGCGGCTTCAAGAATTTTTACAAAATTATCAGCACCGTCGTGAAAAGGGGCATATCTGAGGGTCAGTTTTATTTTACCGGGGTTGGCTTTCATCATTCCCTTGACAATCGGTGAAAAGGCCGCACAGGTTTCACATGCCGGGTCCATGAATTCAACTATAGTAACCTTTGCATCTGCCTGCCCAAGTGTTGGTGAATGATCCCGTACAAAAACCGATGAATTGTTCAGAGCCATGGAGCCGTACATCCGGGCCTGCTCATTTTTATAGTAAAAACTGGTTGCCACAAATAAACCGATAAGAGCTAGGCTGATGCCCAAAAAAACTTTATATTTCATTTAAAATGTCCTTTTTTTTAAAAAGCTTAAAAGCATGATGATCATTGAAAAAGAAAGTAAAGAAAGCATGGGGATGCTTAAAAAACCAAAGATTTCAATGTATTTTTCCGTACAGGAAACCCCCTGGGTGCACGGTTGCATTTCTTGGGGGATAATTCCTGAATAGAGTAGATTATGATAAAGCGCAGTAAACCAGCCCACAATTGCCAGGGACAGCCCATACTTCACCACCCCTTTGTCAAAGGGGAAAAGCGCTGGGGCAAGGATGA
>DAOWDR010000649.1 GCA_030638935.1 Desulfobacteraceae bacterium
CGAGCTTTATCTGGGGGGGTTAGGTACTAACGCCAAGATATTATGGGATAGGGTTCCCCCTGAAGTTGAGCCTTTTTCTCCTGAAAATCTACTCATATTCGGTGCCGGTCTTTTATGCGGCACGCCGGCGACGGGTTGTAACCGTACCATTGTTTCTACCATTTCTCCCCAGACCAGGTTAATGGCATTTTCAATGATGGGGGGATTCTGGGCACCGGAATTAAAATATGCCGGCTATGATAAGGTTATTCTTCGCGGTAAGTCCGAGAAATTGGTCTATATCTATATAAACAATGATACAGTGGAAATTCGGGATGCCTCCCATTTAAAGGGGAAAGGCTCCATTGAAACAGCGTCACTTCTGCAAGAAGAGTTGAAAGAACCCAAAGCCCAAGTGGCTGCCATCGGAATGGCCGGTGAAAACAGGGTTTATTATGCTTCCATTGAACAGGGCAGGTCCAGCGCCAGCCGGGGCGGAATAGGGGCTGTCATGGGAGACAAAGGAGTGAAGGCCGTTGTTGTCCGGGGAACAAAGGACATTCATATTGCCCAGCCACTTGAATACCTGGAGCTTTGCAATGGGGTACTGGAATATATAAAATATAGAGAAGACCATCCAATTCCGGGGGTGATGCCCATTCTGGCCGGTCTAGGTTCTCCCCAGGAGATGAAGGTACACGATGAAAAGTGGCACACGGAAAATTTTATGTGGGGAAATTCCCGTACCCGCAGAAAAGATTTCTGGACAGACGAGGTTGCCAAGGACTGGACCGAGACCATGGAAAATGCCAGGACCAGGCTCATCTCCTGTTTTAATTGTCCCATGAAATGCGGGGCAACACTTTCTTTGCCGGGCCTCCCCACCTATATGATGAAATGCTTCACAAAACTAACCTATACAATGGGAGCATTTTCAGATCTGGATTTTGGTTTGCGAATCGCCCAAAAAGCCACTGAGTACGGATTGGACGGTTTCTCAACCCCCCAGGTTATGGCCTTTGCCCTTGAACTTTTGGAAAACGGCATTTTAACGGATAAAGATTTTCCTGAAATGCCCGAAGACAATGAAGGCAGGTTTTACTATCTGCTTGACAAAATTGTCCGGCGGGAAGGAATAGGAGATGTCCTGGCCAATGGGACCTATTGGGCGGCCAAGGAAATAGGCAATGGGGCTGAGGCCTATGCCCACAATAATATTAAGAAACACGAGCAACTGCCCCTTAAGCTTTCCATGCTGAATCCCATTTATTTTTTAATGTATTCCACCGGCGAAAAGATGAACATCACCCAGATTGAGGGACAGTTTCCCCAGGCTCCTTTTCCCAAGAAAGAGCACAGGGAAAAGTTCTGTGAGGATTGGATCCAGGTTCCCCATGAAAAATTTAAGCAATATTTTATAGACTGGGAGAATCGCGGAGATAACTCAATTCCCTTTTACCCAACCGTTGAAATGACCTGTGATATCGTTGAGTGGCAAGAGATGATGCACTACATTGACGATGCCCTGGGCCAGTGCGCAGGGCTTTCATCCTTCCCTTTAAAACCTCCCTACCATATACACAATTATCCCAAATTTATTTCATCGGGTGCCGGGATTGATATGGATGAAGAAAAACTGACCAAGGCAGCCAAGAGATATAGAACCCTGGTCCGTGCTATTAATATCAGAAGAGGCATGAGAAGAAAAGATGAGAAGCCCCCTGAGGACCATTGGAAGAAGAGATTTCCCGAGCTTGAAGAGAAACTTCTGGATGGATATTACAAACTCAAAGGGTGGAATAATGAGGGTATCCCGACAAAAGAGGCCCTGGATGAACTGGGATTGGATTACGTGGGCGAAGATTTTATAGCCCGGGGGATCTTGACCGACGGCGAGGGCTCGCCTGGCGAAGACTCGCCCGGCAAAAAATCGACTGGTGAATAGGCAATCACCAAAAAAGAGACAAATTAGAGTGGAGGGCAAGAACCTTGACTGGTAATACAATTGAAAAGACTGATAAGCCTGATATAAAAACAAGAATAATTAAAACAATTAAAATTGATGTTGATAAATGCAATGGTTGCAGGGCATGTGAAGTTATCTGTTCCGCCTTCCACGCCTCACCCAAGTACAGCAGCAATAACCCTGCAAGGTCCCGCATAAGGATCATTCGGGAACCTTTAAGGGACGTATATGTTCCTGTATATGCGGGTGAGTATACTGTTGCCGAATGTGCCGGCAGGGACAAATATATTATTGACGGAAAAGAATATGACGAGTGTGCTTTTTGCAGGGCATCCTGTCCCTCCCGGGATGAGTTCAAAGAACCTGATTCAGGATTACCTCTTAAATGCGATATGTGCGAAGGCGAAGAAGAACCCTTGTGTGTCAAGTGGTGCCTGGCTGATGCCCTGACCATTGAGGAAAGGGAAGAGGAAGTTCTTGAAGATGAAGCAGAGGAACAGGAAGATTTGGAAATAGGGTTGGAATCATTGGCAGATAAATTTGGTATTGACAAGATAATGGATGCCATTGCCCGGATGAATGAGAAAGACTAAATCCATACGGCATGAGAACCATTAAGGCCAAAAAATAATTAAGGCCCAAAGAACCGTTAAGGCTTAAATAAGGATAGACAGTGGAAACTATAGCCCCCTTCATAGAAGTACTAGACGAGATAAAAGAGGCCGGTGGAGAAGTCTTTAAGTTATGCTTTCAGTGCGGATTGTGTGATACGGTTTGCCCGTGGAATAAGGTGAGAACCTTTAGCATGCGCAAGTTAATCCGGGAGGCAGCCTTTGGCTTAAGTGAAGTAGAAGGGGAAGATATATGGCGGTGCACCACCTGCGGGACCTGCCCTGCCCAGTGCCCAAGGGGTGTCAAACAGATCGATATTGTCGTGGCCCTGCGACGGGTGGCAACGGAATATGATCTTTTCCCTGTTTCTGTAAAATCTGCACGTACGGCAAGGGCAAGCCTTATTTCCGAAGGCAACCCCTTGCAGGGAGACCGAAAAAAACGCTCGGACTGGGCAAAGGATCTGCCTGTGAAAACCTATGACGAGGGGATGGAAGCCCTATACTTTGTTGGCTGCTATCTTTCCTATGACCCGAGAATGAAAAAAGTGGCCACTGCCACGGCAAATATTCTTAATAAAGCAGGGGTTAAATTTGGAATTTTGGGTGATAAGGAAAGTTGCTGCGGGGAGAGCATACGAAAAACCGGCAGTGAGGAAGTGTTTAAAAATTTGGCCAAAGAAAATATTAAAACTTTTATAGATAATGGGGTGAAAAAGATTATTGTTTCTTCCCCCCATTGCTTTCACACCTTTAAAAATGAATATCCCGAATTCATGGTAAACTTTGAAGTCGTTCATATCAACCAATATCTGCTGGAGCTGATCAATGAAGGGCGGCTTGAACTTAAGGGGGAATTTCCAAAAAGAGTAACATATCATGACCCCTGTTACCTGGGAAGACACAATGGGATTTATGACGAGCCCCGGGCTTTGTTAAAGAAAATTGCAGGATTGGAACTGGTTGAGATGGAAGCCCATGGCAAAAACAGTCTGTGCTGCGGAGGCGGCGGCGGCAGGATTTGGATGGATACACCAAAGGAAGAAAGATTTTCCGACATCCGATTAGAACAGGCCAATGAAGTTGATGCCCAGATCCTTGCGACATCCTGCCCCTACTGCATCACCAACTTTGAAGAAAGCCGCCTGAACCTGGTTTATGAAGAGGTTTTGGAGGTCAAAGACATCACGGAAATTATCAGTGATATGCTTTAAGGACATGCTTTTGTGATATGTTCCAGGAATATGATTGGCCGGACAGTACAAGGCCCAAATATATGATGAGGAGAAGAGAAAGTGGGAAATGACGTATTGCCAAAAGAAGTAAAACAATTTTCTGATAGTCTTATTTCTGACAGCCCTGTTGCTTCTATAGGACTGGTTTCTAAAGGGCTGGGAGACAAAAACTTTGGAGACGTTATGGTTGTCGGCGGAGGGGTCAGCGGTATCCAAGCCTCCCTTGATCTTGCCACTTCTGGTTTCAAGGTTTATATGGTGGAAAAAGGACCCAGCATTGGCGGCCATATGTCCCAGCTGGACAAGACCTTTCCCACCAATGACTGCTCCATGTGAATTCTTTCTCCTAAACTGGTCGAGGTCGGCCGGCATCCAAACATAGAGATTCTGACATTTACTGAAGTAGAGACGGTGGAAGGGAAACAAGGAGACTTTACGGTAGGCCTTAAAACCAGACCCCGGTACATAATTGAGGATAAATGCACTGGGTGTACCACCTGTGTGGAATATTGTCCTGTGGAATATCCTGATAAATTTAACCAGGGAATATCCCAGAATAAGGCGGTGCATGTATACTTTTCCCAGGCAATTCCTCTTGTTTCATATATTGATGACTCCTGCCTCAGGCTGAAAGAAG
>DAOWDR010000199.1 GCA_030638935.1 Desulfobacteraceae bacterium
CAAACCCAAAGTTTGTGATTCCCCTGGGGCAATATTCGATGCAGTCCATGCAAAGGGTGCATTCTTCACCTATAAATCTGTATTTGGCATCAAATTTTTCCGGTTCCAAGAGGTCTGGTTTAAAAGCGACTGGTTCAAAGGCGTTCATGGGACAGCCCCTTGCACACAATTGACACCCCTTGCAGGCTTTTACCGGCCTTCTTTTGAAAATGGACACCTTTGAAATAAGGGCAAAAAGCGCCCCCAAAGGACATAAATTCCGGCACCAGAACCGTTTGCCAAAAAATTCCAGGGCCAAAATTCCTGCCAGCAAAAAAAAGGAAAGAAAAGAAAGGTAAAAAAAACTTTGCTTATGGGGTAAAATAAAGGATTTTAAGATCCCATACAAAGGTTCCGTCAAGTCTGACAACCAGGCCGGGCCTGACAGGTAAATTTTGTCAAAAAACCCTGTTACCAGAAAATTAAATGCCGGGTCAAAACCAAAGGCCATGCCCCTGACCAGGATTGAAAAAGGATCTACAAACCCTAATAATTGAACGGAGAACAAGGAAGAAATCAGGACAATACCAAGTAAACCATATTTTATGAACCTCAGATTAGTCCATGGCACACCTGCTTTTTTATGGGGTCCAAATCCTCTATTGGCCATGTCGGTCAGGGTTCCCAAAGGACAGATCCAGCCGCAAAAAAAGCGTCCCAGAACAAGGGTGAGTACCACCATAACCAGGCAGGGCCAGAGCAGATTGACAAAGGTTCCTGCAGCCAGGGTCACACAGGCCCCCACAAGCGGGTCTATCCGGAAAAGAATGTTCACGGCATAGGGAATGGTATCTGTGCCGCCATAGTCGGTGAGCCTGAACAGGACCAGAAATATAATAAGGCCCAGGATCTGGCTTGCCCTGCGAAGCTGTTTCCAAATATCTTTTCCCATGGCCTTAAGCCTAAACCATCCGAATATGACAGCGGTCAAGATCTATCTGGCCAAGTCCCCTCTTAAACCCCTCCACCGTGGACCCGACCTCTTCGGGTTTCAGTCCGAACAGGGTAGTGGTATAGGCATCAACTGCAATGGGATCCAGCCCTGCAATCATGGTATCCAATTTTTTAACATCATCAAGGCTACCACCCGAAGGACCGTTTCGCGTGATCACCCGGGTGGCGTCCACCAGGGTCAAATCCGGTCGGATTACCAGATTCAAATCGGCAATTTTGGCGCTCAGATTATAGTGAATTTTACCCCGCCATCCCCCGATCACACCCATGGCGTTTTTAAGTCCCATACTCAACCCCGAACTGCTGTGGTGCTTGGCCACGGGAACGTTGATATAGCAATCCGCTTCCAGGGCATCCTTGTAAAAGGGCCATTTCTTCAATGATCTGCCCTGCTTTATGGTGACGGGGACAAATTTGCGGTCATCCACATAACTACATTGCACCCGTTTATCCTTCATCTTATCAAGGGCCGGCTTGATTCCGCTGTTTTGGTAGCATCGCCGCTCCTCGTTACAAGTCCGGTCAAAGACCAGCACCTTGGCGGCACCGGCTTCAAGGGCCAGACTTGCAAGGGTTGAAACAATCAAAGGATGGGTATTGGCCCCCTGGTCCACGTTCCGGTCCCAGCCGATGTTGGGTTTAATTACCACCCGGTCCCCGGGGCTGACAAATTTACCCATACCGCCGGCTGAATCCACCAGCTGCCGGGTCATGGCAGAATAATTAGTTCCCTTGGCCACCAGTATTTCCGGGGTTAGGGCCGAGGTAGCCAGAACTTCAGGGGTGATGTCAAACACCGGCGGTACAAAAAGGGTGCCGGCAGACCACAGGGAGACCTGTTTTAAAAATTTCCGCCTGTCCATTTGCTTATCCATGGGGATTCTCCTTGGTTTGATAGGAAGGTTTGTTAAAGTTTACGCAATCCCCCTTCTTTGTCAAGAATAATTCAAAAGGCTTTGACTAAACCACTTGCATATATTATATTTATGACACGATATTCTTTCAAAATTAAATAATAGTTCAATCTGAATAGTTCATTTTCTTTGTTTTCATTTTACGATTGATTTCCTGGGGTTTTAACCGGCACAGAACAAAAACATGCGCCAGTGCCGACTTATAATTTACAATAATTTAAACCAAGGGAGGCCAAAATGGATGATCACGCAATGTATTACGACACCATCATCAAACTCACCACTGCCATTTCCCAGTGCAAGGACCCGGAAGAAGTCGCACTGATCACGGCAGAAAGTGTCAAAACCGCATTTAAAGCCAAGGGATGCTCTATATTTCTGGTGAACAGGGATACCAGAGAACTGGGGCTTGTGGCCTCCTTCGGCTTAAGCAAAAACTATCTGAACAAGGGCCCCATCCATTTCATGCAGACCATCAGGGAAGCAAAGGATGCTATCCCCATTGCCATTTACGATGTCATGGATGATCCCAGAATCGAATACCCGGAACAGGCCAAAGAAGAAGGCATTGCCTCCCTTCTAGGGGTTCCCATCATCAGTCATAACAAGATCCTCGGTGCTCTTCGCATTTACTCTTCAACCCCCTGGGAATTCTCCTATAACGACATCAACCTGCTCCAGGCCGCCGCCCTGATCTGTGGTATGGCCATGGACATGTGCCGGATGTACAAAGGGTATAAAACCAGCATAGAAATCCTTAAAAACATGAGGGGGGAAGATACATACAAAACCAACAAATGGACTCCCTATGAAGGGGTTCCCAAAAGTTCCGACCCCTCCATCTGCGACTATTAACCCCGAAACGGGCATGCCCCAGGAATATTCCGATGACACACACAAAAACAGGGGCTGGGATCCATCATGATTCCAGCCCCATTAATTTATCCCAAAAGGGCCTGTTTTATGGTATCAAGGCCAAGTCTGTCCACCATCCGGCCCAAGCGCTCCCGCTTTGAGTTTTCCCGGTAATAGTCCACCACCTTCGCAACCATCTCTTCGGCTGTTTCAAAAGAAAGATCTTCCACAAGAATATCGGCCAGCCGGGGCCTTGCAGACCCGTTTCCCCCGATCTGCACAGTCCATCCGTTCTGGGTACCGTAGAGGGAGATATCCTTGATACAATTTTCAGCGCATTGGACCTTGCAGCCGGAAACTCCCATTTTCATCTTGCTGGGCAAAACCATACCGTGGTAAGCCTGATCCAGTTTCATCCCCATTTTCAGGCTGTCTTGTTTGGCCAGCCTGCAATACTGGATTCCAGGGCAAACCTTAATGCTCCTCACACAAAGCCCTGTGGCAAATCCTGGATCCATGTCCAGGTCCTTCCACACCCCATCCACCTGATCCTCGGAAATGCCAATAAGAGCAATCCTGGCGGCACTGGTAACCTTTAGTTGGGACACATCATATTTTTCCGCCACATCCGCAAGTTTTCGAAGCTGGACCGGCTTCACCACCCCGCAGGGCAGATGGGGGGCAATGGCGTAGGTGATATTTTCCTTGCCCCGCTGACGAATCACGCCTTTTTCACCGTCTTTGAGCATTTCACACTCCTCTTTTATTGTATCCATAGTTCATTGGATGTTTGTCCAGCATTCTTCCAATGATGCCGCAGTTTTAATACTGCCACCCATCTATGTCAATCCCGATTTTATAAGTGCCCGACACCCCATTGTCACTACCCCAGGGCGATCGCATGCAAATTTTGATTTGAATAAAATCTGTATCAAATGAAGAGAGCCAGCGTTCAAAGGACAATCCTTAGGTGGGATGCTATTCACTGATTAAATAATTCCTGTCAGGCCACAAGATGTGAAACCAGGTGAGACCCTTTCTTAAGAAAAGTTATAGACCTCTTTGGCATCATTCCGGCAGTGGCGGGGAAAGGTACTCCATTTCATTCTCACCGGACGTCCGTGTCCGGTTCCGAGGTAAATGATTCCTATACCGCGTCCATGCGCCCCGGAACCATTTAATCCATTCCGCACCTTCCCCCGCCACTGCCTCTGCCCCTGACAAAGACAACTCCATAGCCCATTTCAAAAATTTCTTGCGAATCAAAAAAAACTGAAAATTTCGCCCAAAATGGTCAAGGTTACAATTGATATTCTTAACAGTTGTAGGCCCGACAAAATTACCTCCAGGATAATAATTCTTGAGCCCACTCGATCAACAAAATATATTAGTAAGTTGATTCTTATACCTGCGGAATTGAAAACTGTGGCATACCATATCTTGTGATCTGAAAATTACGGAAAAAGCGAATATTTACAGATAGTCCACAGGATTTGTTTTCCTTTGAAAATTGGATATAATATCCAGTCTTGGAAATCTCAAACGCTCCGATAATATTCTAACAAATTCAAATTTTCGACTCTATTATTAATAAGTATATTTTGAGGCAACGCCATAAATGAAAGTAGTCAGTTAATAAAGTTTAATGACCAAGCTGACCAGATCGCTCATCGGACTCATATTGATAGGTCGCACTCGTTCACCCTGTTATCAACTGGTTATTTTTCGCTAAGAGATAGCCATTTAATGGCTTCTTCTCTGTCAGAGTAAACTTTGTAATCGTAAGGATGCCCTACTTTTTCCTTAATTTCCATTGCTAATTCAAGCTTCTTTCTTTGGCTGGCATCCTCAATGAGGAAGGCCGTTTTTTTTTGAAAAGGATGCTTTCCAATATGCTGAGCGCCTTCAAAAGAAAACGAAAATGAATTTTTGCAATTTACAAGAAGAGCGAATGGTTCTTTCCGTAACTCGTTCCAGAAGTTCCAGCTTTCCTCTGCACATTTGTGATCTATTATGACATCTTCTTTATCAATCGTCTCAAAGATGTCGTCCGCAATTTGATAAATGTTACAGAATGACAGTGAATATTCCATGGCTAATCCTTGTTAAGTATTGAATGTTATTTTCGATAAAAACAAATCATTTCAAACATTATCAGCAATTCTATTTTTTGTTTATTGTAAAATTGATAAATGTAAAATTGATAAATGTAAAATATTATCAAAAATTGATGTGATATTCAACAAAATTTCGGGTAACTCTGGCAAACAAAAATCAACTTTACAAAAAAATTAAGCGGTCCCATTCTGATGTGGTGTGGACTATTATTAATAGCCCCCTCAATTTTTCTGAATCGCAGCCCCATACCACATATTGTGGTTGAGGCAAATTATCCTTTGATACCAGAGAGTAATTTTATTACATAGGTACCATACAGAATAATTGATGTTGTGAATTTGTGAGAGTTTTTCAAGCTCACTCACACACAATCATAGCTCGATTATTCTGGGGTAAATAGTTTCATTTTTTCCTGTGTATTTATGTTGAGCACGAAATGATTTCTGCTTAAAGAGGGGTGAAGCTCCCCACAAACAAAATGTATCATCTAAATAATCATTTTAGTGATATTTTTAATGATCAATCTGCAATAAAGCAGTTGAAAGTTATGAGGAGCTTCACTATGAAAAAGAGAAACATTTTTCAAAATCAAAGTCAAGAAATCCTTACATTGTTCGAGATGGCACAAGACAGATCAAAAGTGATGTGCATCCCAATTGATTATGCTAAAAAAGACCATGTTGCAATGTTCTGCAATGGTAATGGGAAAATTATTCGAAAACCCTTCTCGATAAAAAATACGCCAGAAGGTAAAGACTATTTAATTGACCAGGTTAGAAAATCCTGTCGTCACCATGGCATTAGCCCCCAGCATGTTTTTTACGGTGGTGAAGACTGTGGATCTTACACCGATAATTTTATTGCGGCTTTGCGTTTAGAGAATTGTCTGGTGGCAGGAGTAAATGCCCTTGATGCAAAAAAGCATCGTGAAAATGTACAGGCAAGTACTGACCGGTTAGATTTGTTGGGGATCAGCAAAGTACTTCTTAATTGCAGAGGCAACTGCTCTCCTGCTCAATCCGGAATTTACTGGAATTTAAGGACACTTATCCGGGAAAGGCGAAAACTTGTAAATATTGCAACCGGGGTAAGAAACAGGATTCATAATATTGTTGATCGAATTTTCCCTGGGTTCTTAAATGAAAAAAAGAGTGGCATTTTTCCCTTTTCAAAAGGATCATTGTCACTAATGGAAAACCGATTCAGTGTAAATCAAATCCGTCGACGCAGGCGTTCTACTTTAGCAAAATTTCTTGCCGGCCAGTTAGTGCAGCATTCAAATCGCTGTGCTGAAAAACTCCAGCAATATGCTTCCCAAGTTCTTCAACCCCCAACAGACCGCATTGCAACGTTGCAGATTTCGTTAAAGCACCAGGTTAAACTTTTTAATTGCCTGCAAGAGAGCATTTTGCATCTAAACAAAGAAATCGCTGAACATTTAGCCCAAACTCCTGGAGCCTTTCTAACTAGTATCAGGGGGATTGGTATTACTTTGGCCGCAGGTGTAAGTGCTGAGATTGGAGATCCAAATAAACAAGGATCTTTATCTAATTTGGCTTCATACGCCGGCATCATTCCAAGGGTTAAACAAACCGGTGGTATTCAAGGAAAAACTCATGTCAAAAAAGTAGGAAAACGTTGCAACCGAATCCTTAAAAACTACGTCGTGCAGTCCGCTTCTCACATAGGCTTGTCTGGTCCGGACGATTTGAAAATGGATTATAAAAGGCGTGATGCACAAGGCCAACATGCAGATTTTGGAATAGCCAGAAGATACCTGCGTATGGCAATTTGTCTGATGAGAACTGATCAAACCTATTTGCCAAAAAATTTGCGAAGTACTGAAAATAATATGAAAGAACGAGCTGAATATTATATCACGAGTTGGCCAACACTCCATACAAAATGGAAAAGGTCAGGAGCATTGGATATAGCATTTGATAAAGATATGCGGTTAGGTCAATGGCGCAACATGATACAGGAGCTTTATGGAATAGAACTTACATTGTAAATATAGACAAGATTTGAGGTTTTTAATTTACGGTTAATAAATTTTGCGGACAGGATGGCTATTAATACATTGTCGCGGGATTCTGGAAATAATGGATCTTTATGACGGCTTTTTAGTTGAATGTCTTACCATGTCCGCTCCAATAATAAATTATGGCTCTAAGGTGCTCTGATCCTCAAGTTTATTCTTAAGAGATCTTGTTATGCCTGTGTGCCAAAATTGGACATAAAGGCATGGGGTTTCACCTGTAATGCAAAATTTTGAGAATCTATGATTTTAAAAATCAAATCGGTCTCACTCTTTTTTTAAAAATCGATAAAATCGGGAGTGTGAGGTATTGCTTAAAAACAAGTTGAAAATAATTGTTGATTTCGTCTTGGTGCTCAACTTACCTTATTTTTGTTCAGCCCAGAAATATAATTTTTCATAACAATCAGGACATAGGCAGTGAAGGGAGGTGAGGTTCGCAGCAGATTTGAATGGCAGCGTGCCCCACGGACAGGGCCAAGAGCCATTCACCTCGGAGCCGGACAGGAGGTCCGGTAAGGCTGGAAGATGCGCATGCATACATGATGCAAAGAGCCTCACCCCCTCCGCTGCCGGCATTTGTTGAAATTGCCTGGAATCCATAGATATGTGACTTATATCCGCCATTATATTTGAAGAGGTATCTGTATCCCACTTCGACCGGTATCGTTTTCCACCATTTACATCCTTTGATTTTCAACTCTCGGTTTACATTCGATCACCTTAGTCACTACCCCTGCCACCCTTGCCATGACAGGTTGCATCGTGTATAAAAACACAAATGGAAACAAATGAAATTAAAGTTCAGGATCAGGCCAGGATGCTGGCCAACAAGGTCAAAAAAAAATACAAACATCTACGCAAACGCTATGCCAAACAAAACCTGGAGGTTTTCCGGCTCTATGACTGGGATATTCCCGATATCAGGGCTGTGGTGGACTGGTATGGCGGCCACCTGGTCATTGGCGAATACAGCCGGAAACAATCGACCAAGGGCTGGTTGCCCCTCATGGGATCGGCCGTGGCAGATGCTTTAAATGTCCCGGAAGAAAAACTTCATCTTAAAATCCGCAAGGCCGGTATTAAAGAAGGGGCCAGGTACCAACGTCTAAACCATACCAATCAAAAAATCCCCATGTGGGAACGGGAGTTGCAGTTTTATATCAACCCCAGCGATTATGTGGACACCGGCCTTTTTTCCGACCATAGAAATACAAGGGAACGGGTCGGAAAAATGGTCAAAAACAAGGATTTTCTCAACCTCTATTGTTACACAGGAGCCTTTACCTGTTATGCCGCCAGGGGAGGAGCCCGCTCCACCCTGTCCGTGGATCGATCTGAAACAGCCATAACCTGGGCAAAAGAAAATCTGGCCCTGAACAATCTGACCGATCCCAGGCACACCCTGGTCCAGGAAGATACCCTTGACTTTCTGGCCAAAGCCAAATGGCGGAATCTCTCCTTTGACCTGGCCGTTGTGGATCCGCCCTCTTACTCCACCACAAAAGTGACAAACAAACATTTTGACATTGCCAGGGACTACCCCTTCCTGCTCAATGGAGTATTTGAACTCATGCGACCCAAGGGAACTCTATTTTTTTCCACCAACCACCAGAGTTTTGATATGGATACCAGCCGTTTAAACGCCACTGATATCACCGAAATAACAAAGGCAAGTATTCCCGAAGACTATCTCACCAAACGAAAAAAAATCCACCGGTGCTGGGAAATACATATGGGGTAAAATTGACCGGGAGAAGGGGGAATTCTTTTCCCTTCTTCACCACCACCTGGTTTTTCATTTTTGATTAATTTCCCATAACAGATTGATTTTTCTGCATCAACAAGCCCCTATGGCAATGGCATGCATCCTGCAAACTATTAAGTAAAATCTATGATTTGATAATACATTTTAGATGCAATGAGAGTGTAAGGAGATGCATAATGATCCAAAAAATTTTACCGGTTTTCGGAATTTTAATTTTTGTAATTCTGTCCGGAACAGTATCAGAGCTGTCTTCCATATCAGCAAATATTCGAAGCAATATGATTGTCCTTTCGGGAACCATTATTTGCTGCATGATCTCCTATCCGACCCAGTTGTTTTCAGATCTTTTCCTAAGCATTGGCCAGGCCTTCTCAAAGGAGAAAAAAGATGTCAATGACCTGATTAATCAAATAGAGGCCCTTTCCTTTATCAGGCGCTCTAAAGGCATCAGTGAACTTGATGAAAAATCCAGGCAGATTGAAAATAAATTTTTAAAAATGGGCATTGAAATGGTGGTGGACGGCTATGACCGGTATATGATTTTTAAAACCCTTGAACGGCGGTATGATAATTTCCTGGGTGCCAGACGCTCCCAGGCAGATCTGATCAACACCATGATAAAGCTCCTGCCTGTTTTCGGATTTGTGGGAACAATTATCGGCCTGATCAATGTACTCAATAATATGGGGTCTCCGGAACTCATAGGAAAAGGGGTTGCAACAGCTCTTTTAACAACCTTTTACGGATTATTGTATGCCAATTTATTATGCCTGCCCCTGGGTAAAAAACTGGCCGAAAAAACCAAACAAGATGCCGTTGAACTGGCATTGATCATTGAAGGGGTGCTGGATATCTCCGACAACATCAATTCCAAATTGATCGGATACCGTCTCAGGTATTGTATTGGGGAGCTTTGCCAGGAAAATCCTTCATTTGAAACAAAATTAGCCGACCAGGAAAGCCTGCCATTAAACTTTAATTTGGCATTGAAAAAGCAGTATACCAGGGGATAAAAATGAGGGATCTCCTTATTAAAAACCTGAAAGCAGAACTGGAGATGTCCGAGCGAAAAAGGCTTGGTCTCCAGAGACAAAAATCTCTGGAGGGATTTGAAGCCGAAGACTTGAGCCTTTGGACCATGCTGGATCTGATGACCCTAATCCTTATTTTTTTTATCATTCTATACGCAAATCTTTTACCAATTACCCCTCCTATAATTTTTGAGAAAAAAGATGTCACCCCGGCACAGCCCCTAGAAGCAGACACACCCTATGAAAAAAGCATAAAAGAAACCAGGATCAAAAAAAATTCTTTCTCTAAAAATGAGGCATCCTTTCTGGACATTGAAGAAAACATGCACCTGGCCATGGAAGGCACGGACATAAGAGATTATTCCATTGAGATGACCGGGAACAGAATCGTCCTTGTTATTGGGGAAAAAATCAGTTTCCCCATGGGCCAGGCCAAACTTCTGGAACATATAAAAACCCCTTTAAAAAAAATGGCAGGTTTCCTTTACCAAGAGCAGGCCTACAAAATTATTGTGTCAGGCCATACCGATGACACGCCCATCCATACAAGCCGGTTTCCATCCAACTGGGAACTCTCCGTTGCCAGGGCACTGAGTGTGGCAAAATTTCTCATGGCACAGGATCTTGATCCCCGCCGCATCTCCGTGGAAGGATTCGGACAATATCAACCCATTGCAGACAATGGGACCCCTGACAGGCGGCAGGCAAACCGAAGAGTTGAAATTTCTTTGATCCGAAAACCTTGATCCATGGATTTTCCATCCCCATTCAGTTGACAAAGGCCTGTGAAACATATACTGGTTGTAATAGTATCATTGGGGCACACGATAAATCAAACAGGCCTCTTCCCTGACAACTTGTATATAAAGATTAATTATGTGAAATACCTACGCACTTCCATAGGCAAACTAATTGTTTTTATCTGCTTTTCGCTTTTAATCACGATTCTTCCCCTGTTTTTAGTCCTCCATGGTACCTTTAAGCAATTCGGGAAATATGCCTGTACCAACAATGCCCGACAAATCAAAAATATATCCCATTCCTCTTTATCAGCCATTGCCACGGCCCAGGCCCAAAAATATGACGAAATCTTAACCCGGATCAAGGTTGCAACCTCCCTTTTGGCCCTTGCCTCCACTGATATTTATTCCCGCCTGGGTTTATTAGGCCAAATGCCTTTAGAAGCATCCCCCCTTGTAAAAAAAGAAACAAATCAAATCTTCTTTACTCCCCCATCCCACCCCATCGTAACGGCCTTTTGGGGCAACACTAAAATATCGCCGGCAATTGACAAAGAGATCAAAGCCCTTTCCCACCTAGTCCCCTATCTGAAAGCAACCCGGGAATTAATCCATGAAAGCATGGCCACCCATGTAATAACAGAATCGGGAATAGGACTATACTATACAACCAACCCAATGGTAAAAACCCAATACTTTAATCTGCCACCCGCCAAAGGATATGAATTACGAAAAAAAGAGACCAAAGCCAAAGGTTATAGTGTTCAATGGACAAATCCCCATAAGAATGACGATATTGAGGGGTTAATGGTGACAGCCAATGCGCCCATTGTGGATGAGACAGGCAACTTTCTGGGAATCGCAGGCATTGATATTCCCATCACATCCATTGTGTCGGACCTGACCTGGAAAAAGGCTAAAG
>DAOWDR010000719.1 GCA_030638935.1 Desulfobacteraceae bacterium
CCTTCTTCTCCCCTATACTGCTGCTTGACATCCTTGTCGAAATCCATCTTATCCTCATCTTAATAATGTGAAACTGCCGATTGGCTTTGTAAATGAAGGCCTGGCAGTATGCTTATATGTCTGGTAAGTAGATATGAAATCAACTTTTGTCAAGAAGTATCTGATATGGATGTCGTTCATAGTTAGTTCCCAGATTTTTTAAATCTTGAAAAATTTTAATAAAAAGCAATTTTCTTCAAAAATAAGGGTTTTCCCGGTTGCTTTTTCTGAAATTATTTTTTATAATTGTCCATCGATTCTATTTTCTATTTTCAATGATCAATCTTTTTGATCAATCCAGTTGTAACCGACCCCATTTTTTTGAGACACTCCTCTATTTTGGAAATAGGTCTTTGTGATCAGCAATACGGGAATCAGGGACATCACAATTTTTAATTATTACAAGGAGGCAATAATAATGGTAAAAAATAGACGAATTTTATCAATTGTTTTCATTGGTTTATTGGTCATGTTATATCTTATTCCGGCGGCTGCGAGTACGGGAAAGGTCAATATAAACACGGATGGAAAAGCGCAGCTTATAACACTCAAGCATGTGGGAGATAAAATTGCGGATCGGATTATTGAATATCGAAAAACCAGTTCTTTTAAAGTTCCAGAGGATATTATGAAGGTCAAGGGTATCGGCCAGAAAGTTTTTAATGCGAATAAGGATAGAATTATCGTTAAGGATGACTAAAAATATTGAATTAGAGAAGAAATCCCTGATTCCTGATTCAAATAACCATTGCTTGATATAAACAAATTTTGTATTATTATTGATTACCATGTTGTAGATGACAGCATGGTATTTTTATTTTAATAGTGATGCGCCAATTACTAATGGTGCAATGACGTTTGAACTAAAGAAAGAGGCTACATTGGAAATTTCAAAGACATATAGGAAAAAGTCTTTCCGGGTTATTACCTTGATCATGGTCATGCTTGCTGCCGGTATCAGTGCGGGTATTTATTTTGGGAGCAACTGGCTGGTATCAACTTTTTTATCCGAGGAAGGACAAAAAGTTCTTATGGAAAAAATTCCAGAGGGAATTGCACTGCTGGGCCTTGGTTTGGATAATTTCTATTTATGGGTAATGCCAGTGGTTGCAGGTGTATTCCTTCTGTTTGGCTGGGTGTTGTGGCTGGTTTTGGGTTTTTCAATGTCAGCAGTCTTTAAACTGGCAGAGGCGCAACCCAAGAAGGGAGGCGCAAGCAAATCAAAAAAGAAAGACTTTCTGGATCAGAAAATTGGACAGGAGCGCAAAAGAAGATTGTTTCTTCACTGTTTGTCTGTCCTTCAACGAGATGGCCGGCTTCTTGATTTCTTTGATGAAGATTTGAGTTTGTATGAGGATGATCAGATAGGTGCTGCTGTGAGGAGTATCCAGGAAGATTGCAAAAAGGCCATTAAAAAATATATTGATCCCAAGCCGGTCTTTGAGGCTGAGGAAGGAGAATCAGTTACCATTGAACCCGGATTTGATATTGACGCCATAACACTTGTAGGTAATGTTTCAGGTGAGCCTCCGTTTCAGGGTATTTTAAAGCATCGGGGATGGAAAGCAGGGAAAAAGGATGTGCCCAAGCTGTCTGATATCCGGAATCCCGGTATCATGACACCGGCTGAGATTGAAATCCTCTAACAATGCAGTGTATAAAATTATTCAGGAGCTGGTTTGGATTTTAAGGATAAACAATATGTTATCGGGATTGATTTAGGAACTACCAATTCTGCTGTGTCCTATGTGGATGTCTCCCTGTTGAAAGAGACTGTGGGAAAGGGCGGGACACCGGATAAGAAGAAACTGATCAAGGTGTTTAATATACCCCAGCTTACCGGGCATGGAGAATTTACACAAATTCCGGTTTTGCCCTCATTTTTATATATTCCGGGTACATATGATATTTCAAAAGAAGTATTAAAGCACCCCTGGAAAAAACGGGAAGATTTGTTTGCCGGAACATTTGCCAGGGATCATGGATCCAAAATACCATCCAGGCTTGTTTCTTCCGCAAAGAGCTGGTTGTGCAATCCCCTGGTTGACCGTAAAGCCAAAATTCTGCCCTGGGGCTCGGAAGGGGTTGAAAAAATTTCTCCGGTGACGGCAACATCAGAATATTTGTCCCATATCCGCAGTGCCTGGAATCATTTTGTTAAAGATGAAGATCAATTTTTAGAAAACCAATTTGTTGTGATTACGGTACCGGCTTCTTTTAACGAAGAGGCAAGGGACTTGACCATGGAAGCCATTCGGGTAGCAGGATTTGGTAATTCCGTTACCCTTCTGGAAGAGCCCCTTGCAGCCTTTTATAGCTGGCTGATTCCCCATGAGTCGGACTGGCAGCAATATATAAAAGAGGATGATTTGATCCTGGTCTGTGATGTCGGCGGCGGGACAAGCGATTTTAGTTTGATCACATTAAAAGCCACCCAAGGATCTCCGCGGTTTGAGCGCCTGGCTGTTGGTGACCATTTAATATTGGGGGGGGACAATATAGACCTGGCCCTGGCCAAAATTGTTGAATCAAAGTTTCGGGCAAAGTTTCAATCAAAAGCAAGTTTGAGCCAGGACAAATGGAAAACCCTGTGCCACCGATGTCGGGAAGCCAAAGAAAAGATTCTTGAAAATGGGGAGCAGGCCATTCGGATTACCCTGAAAGGGGAGGGAAGGGCGCTTATTTCAGGAACCCTTGCTGCGGATCTGACCCGGGGGGATGTGGAGACGGTTTTGAGGGGACAGTTTTTTCCGGATGTGGACACGCCTGATTTAAATGATATGGATATGGGAAAAGAGATAGCGGATTTTGGTCTTCCCTTTGAAAAAGAATCCTCTGTGACCAAACATATTGTCCGGTTCCTGGAAAAACATCGGGAAAGTGTAAAGGATACGCTTTCCAAAGATTCGCCCATGCCGGATTTTATTTTATTCAATGGCGGGACCCTGAAGCCGGCCCTTGTTCAGTCACGCATTAAGGAAGCGGTTCGAAGATGGTTTAAGACGTTGGATTCACAAAAACCCCGGATCCTTGAGAATACCAGCCCGGAACTGGCAGTTGGCGTGGGGGCATCCTATTACGGCCTTGTGAAGCAGGGCTTAGGCGTTCGGGTGGGCAGTGGAAGTCCGCGAAGTTACTACTTAGGTGTCACCTTGGAGTCCGGTAATGACTCCAAGG
>DAOWDR010000711.1 GCA_030638935.1 Desulfobacteraceae bacterium
ATAGGTAATACGGGTCCCCGGTTACCGGGGACCCATAAACACCGGCTATTTTTTGATAAGGGCAATTGCTTCAATTTCCACAAGAGCTCCTTTGGGGAGTTTGGAAACTTCAACACAGGACCTTGCAGGGCAATTATCCTTGAAGTATTGGGCGTAAACTTCATTTACCTGACCAAAGCTATCCATATCAGTAATATAAATATTAACCTTGATCACATTTTCCAGGTCGGAACCTAGGCTTTGGACTACGGTCTGCAGATTATCCAGGGCAAATTTTGCCTGTTCACCATGGGTTGTGCCTGAAATTTCTCCGGTTTTAACATCTATGGGCAACTGCCCAGAGGTAAACAATAGATTGTCTGCAGAAACCGCTACTGAATAAGGCCCTACAGCCTCGGGGGCTCCTTTGACACTCGTATATACTTGTTTCATAAATTTATCCTAAATTAACTGATGTGTTGTATTAATGGTATAGAGTAATTGTTTATATTAATGTCTTATAAGGACAGACCATAACTATTCTTCAGTGATCTGGTCAATTCGCCGAGATCAGGGTTGATATACGGCACTTCAGGCAAATATTTTGCTGTACTGACGGTGTCCTTTACACCCGTGGAGGTCAGCAGCATGACAACGCTTTCCCCCTCTTTGATTATGTTTTTGTCCCTCAATTGCCTGACAGCCGCCAGGCATGACGCCGAGGCCGGCTCACAATAAAGGCCTTCATTTGCGGCGATATCTTTCTGGGCTTTCATGATGGGTTCATCACTGTCGATTAATACGGCCTCGCCCTTTGATTCCTTTATGGCTTTCATGGCCTGGAAGGCTCCTTTGGCAATGGACATGGAGGCGGCGCAACTTTCCCTGGCCGGGACTTCAGGAATATAGTCCAGGTTCTTGGAGAGGGCATTATATAAAGGACCAAAATTTTCAACTGAAATCAGTTGGGGTATTTTTTCTATCAATCCCAATTGTTTTAAGTCATCAAACCCTTTATAAATCCCAAAGAGCCCGTCCCCAATGGAGATGGGGACTACAAATTTGTCAGGCAGGCTTTCCATTTGCTCGAAAATCTCATAGGCTATGGTCTTATAACCTTCATTTCCCCAGGCATTACTGCCCACCAGGGGGTCCACAAAATTGGTGCCCGGATACCAGCCAAATTCATTGACACATTTTTCCATGAGCACCCAGCGGTCTTCATAGGTCTCCAGGGCAACCACTGCCGCTCCATAAACCTGCATAAAAGCCTTGAATGAGGCAGATGCCTTTTTTACCGTCAGTATCAGGCAGGGCATACCGGCCTTGGCAGCATAGGCGGCACCGGATGCACCGTTATTTCCGGTTGTGGCAAAAACAGTACCCGGCGCACCAATCTCTTTGGCCTTATTGATCAAAACAGCATTAAGCCTGTCTTTCTGGCTCCAGGTAGGATTGCGCGATTCATCTTTTGCAAAAAGATTGATCCCTAATTCCCGGGAAAGCGTGTCAAATTTCACCGTGGGTGTATTGCCCTCGGAAAGGGAGATGAATTTTTTTTCATCTTTTAAGGGCAGCAGCTCTTTATACCGGAAAATACTTTTTTCCGGATTGGATTTTAAGTTGGTAAACAAATCCTGGTTGCTGTAATCATACATGGGGGATACATTGGAAACGAATTTGTCTGTTTTGCATTGCGGGCAGCCCTCGAACATTTTTTCGTTTTCAAATACAGTCCCGCATTTTAAACATTCCACTTTACCTGTATACATTTTGTCACCTTATCGTTAAAACACGTCTAATTAAATGATGGTAATTTCTATTGGGCGTTCAGAATAAATTTGCGTGCCCTCTTTTGTTACCCGTACTACTTCTTCCACCTGGAGACCGCCAAAGCCGAATTCATAATAAGGAGTTTCAATACAGAAGACCATGTTCTCTTCCAGGGCAGTATGGGCTGTGGGAGTCACCAATGGGGGATCATAAACTTCAATACCAATGCCATGGCCCACATGATGCCTGGTATAGTGGGGAATACCGGCTTCTTTTACGGCCTTCATGGTCTCTTCATAGACTTCTGATGCCAAAACGCCGGGCTTCATTATATTAATGCCAGCCTCGGTTCCCCTGCGAACCGCATCAAAATATTCCAGATGCTTTTTAGTCGGCTCGCCTAGTATGGCGATTTTGGCGGTATCGGAATGATAATGCTTATAGGTACAACCAACATCAAACCTTATAATACCGCCTTTTTTGATTTTTCGGTCCGTCACCTGGGCATTGGCAGAACCGGAATGTTCATTGACCCCAACAACGTTTAGGGTGGGAATCCCGCCATTTCTGACAATTTCCTGGGAATAAATGGCAAACATCTCTCTTTCGGTCATGCCCTCTTTGATTTCACCCATGGCTGTTTTAATGGCTGATTCGGTGAGACCGATTGAATGTTTCAGCCGCACAAGTTCTTCCGGGGTTTTAACCATCCTGGCTGTTTGTATTACCCCATGGGCCGGCTCAAATTTGGTCTTTAACGCTTCTTCAAGTTGTCTGACAAGAACATAGGGAATATTTCTTTCATCCAGACCAATTTTTTGGTTGCTATAGCCCAGGGATTTAAGGGCATCCAGCAAAGCCTCCATGGGATCGGCAAATCCGTTGGCAATGGCTTTCAGGCGCTTGTATTCAACTTCTTGTTCCGTCAGGTTGGTGTTTCCCGTATCTTCCATTATGCAGGTGCCAAAACTTCTGAATGACTTTATCCAGGAAGGATTGTCGGACAATATATCAATATCAGACTGGGGTATAACCAAAATGGGTTCTTTTTTCTGATCCCTTGGATAGACCACATAGGTTTGGGTGGCTTTGAGTTGCCAATGGCTTAAACTCCAAAATCCGGATAAGTACACCACATTTTCCGGTGAAGATGCCACCAGAAAGTCCAAGCCTTTTTCATCCATCAGTTTTAACAATCTGTTTTTGTTAAATAACATGGGGTTACCTCTTTGTGAATTCATGTTTGTTTTTGGTAAGCCTAACGGCTATCCTTTTGATTAAACCGGGATGAGATTTTTCCCATCCCGGTTTTTATAATTTAATTCAAATTTTCTTTTTGTTGTTTCAGGTAATCAATGGTTAAAAACTCTCGCTTTTCAACAGGGAAATCCTTGTTTAACATTTTTACCAGGGCCAGGCACAGTATCAGGGTGATTCCCATCAGCGGTACGGAAGCCACCAGAGAAGATACCTGGATGGCGCTCAATCCCCCGATGGCAGCCAAAGTACCGGCAACAATAAGAAGAATAACAGCCCACAACAATTTATTGAATGTTGCAGGTTCTTCATCTCCCCTGAGCTTGACTGTGGCAATGGAGGCACAGGTAAAGGCCGTGGAATCCAAAGAGGTGGCCACAAAAGTAAACAACAGCAAGGTATGTAAAAACACCATGAAACCGCCCATGGGCATTGATTTGATAATTTCTAATACCGTGGTGTTCTGGCCCAGGTCAGTCAGGGTTTTAGCCACATCCAAACCATTGCTCATCTGCAGGTCTATCACATACCCTCCGAATACTGCCTGAATAATGAAAACACAGGCAGAGATGGCCACAGTGGAACCTGCAACCACTTCTCTCACGGTGCGGCCCTTGGATATTCTGCCGATAAAAAGCCCTACTGCAGTGGCAAATCCCATATACCATGCCCAATAAAATACAGTCCAGCCCTCCACGAAACCTGTGTTTTTGATCGGATCCATAAAGGTACTTAATCTGATGATGTTTTGCATCATTTGGCCGCCGGAATTGACAAACATCTTCAGAATGAAAATGGAGGGCCCCATGACAAAAACAAGTACGATAAAAATAGATGCCAGAATAACATTAAAATTACTCAGTATTTTAATTCCCTTTGCCAGCCCGCGATAGACACTGATACCAAAGACCAGGGTCCAGGCTATCAGCAACCCCGTCATTACTACCGG
>DAOWDR010000146.1 GCA_030638935.1 Desulfobacteraceae bacterium
AAGGGGTGATCCCTAAAATTAGGGAAAAACTGGATGATATTTTCTCCTCAAGGGATCTTGTGGTACAAAAGGTCTACTTAAACCAATTTGTTGAGGACAGGCTTGAGAAAATAGCCCCCCTCTTTGCCCACCGGGATGTTGAAACCTCCCTGGGGCTCAAATCATCTGCCCCAATTCAAATGCCTTTGGATCCTCTGCGAAAAATCATTGACGGACTGATTCGGAATGCAGTTGAAAACACCCCGGACGGAGGAAAAATCGGGATTGTGGTCCATGGCAAGGGAAAGGGTGTGGAATTCATTGTCCAGGACCAGGGCGTAGGATTAACACAGGAAGCACAAAAAAGAATATTTGAAGGTTTTTTTACCCCCCAGGCCACCCTGAATTATTCGTCTAAACGGCCCTACGATTTTGGTGCCGGAGGAAAAGGTGCTGACCTGCTGCGGATGAAAATATTTTCCGAACGACATAATTTTAAAATCAAAATGACATCCAAAAGATGCCGGCGCCTGCCCAATGATGCTGATATCTGCCCCGGCAGTATTCAAACATGCATGGGAAAAATAGGCCCCAGGTGTGACGGCAACACCACGGTCTCAGTTTTATTTCCGTTTTTTGGATCATGAATTAGTTCAATAAAAACTCTTTTCTTGACCTGGTCCTGAAAAAAAAGCAGAATACACCCATACCCGTTAATAATTTGATTATTTCCAATTCACCAGGAAAATGCCTTGGAAAAAGATGACAAAACCACAAAAAGTTACAAACCCATCCGATTATGGGCCTATGCCATAGGAATCATTTGTATTTGGACTCTGTTCATTGTTGTTTCCTGGGTATGGCTGACCCAGGTCATCCGTTCCGGAACCATTGAAACAGCCAGGATTGAAGCAAGAACAGCCTTTCGAAGCGATGTGATTTACAGACGCTGGAATGCAAGCCATGGAGGGGTCTATGCCCCGGTAACCTTAGAAACACCCCCCAACGCCTACCTTGCCACACGGCATCGGGAAATCCAGACCCCGGACGGCATCACCCTTACGAAAATCAATCCGGCATACATGACCCGGCAGGCCCATGAAATAGCCGCCAAAACCCATGGGCACAAAGGCCATATTACCAGCTTAAACCCCATCCGCGCCCGGAATGCCCCTGATCCCTGGGAAACCCACGCACTAATACTATTTGAAAAAGGAGAAACAGAAGTCAGCTCCCTGGAAATAATAAACAAAATAAACCATTTGCGCCTCATGCGTCCCTTGATCACTGAAAAAGGGTGCCTGGCCTGCCACGCAGATCAGGGATACAAAATAGGAGATATCAGGGGCGGTATCAGCATTTCCATTCCCATGGCCCCCCATGTGACCATTGAAAAAGCAAATATCATTACCCTGAGCCTCATATACGTATTTCTCTGGATAATAGGGGTTTCAGGCACGCTTTTGGGCATGTTTTTTCTGAACCGCCAAATCCAAAGACGCCATCATGTCGAAGAGCAACTGCTGCAACATCAAAAAATGGAGGGGGTGATGGAAATGGCAGGGGCTGTCTGCCATGAGCTGAACCAACCCCTGCAAATGATCCTGGGCAATTCGGAAATCATGTTACTGGACCTTGAACCAGACCATCCTCTTTCAGAACGGATCAGGCGCATCCAGGAACAGGTGAAACGGATGTCCAGGACAACCCGGAATCTGATCAAAATTACCCGCTATGAAACCAAACAATTTCCCCAGGGAACGGTTATTGATATTGATATGGCATCCAAAATTGGCAAGCCTCCCAAATAAATACCAGGTACCCAACATAACTCAGATCCAATTAAATTTTTTGTTCATACTCCATAAAGCAGGGAATACAGAGATCTTTCCCTTCAAATCTTCTTATCCTGGACTCCATGACCTTTTCCCTGCATTCCTGGCAGGTGATGCTTTGTAAGATCCTTGCCGGTCTCACCGGCGGTATGGCAATGGATTTCACCTCAAATAGATCATTGATATCCGCCGCCATGATGTGAAAAATTCTGGCCTCCCTCCCGGTCACCCCTGTCGGGTCCGGCAGGTCCTTGATGGCATCATCCAGAAAAACAGCACGAAATCCCTGGTCTGCTTCCCTGTCAAAAAAAGTAAATCCGGCTTTCCCAAAATCTTTGTGAACCAGATTTCCCTTGCCAAAGGTACATCCGGTCAAAAACTGAATACCGTCCACGGCACACATATCGGTTTCCACCACACAGACAATGGATGATGTGGTAATATTGAGTTTTTGAATGGCAAGCTCGGCTGTCCTGATGCCAATGGCAAGCCCGGGGCATGAATGCCCATGGAATGAAATGGTTTTTTCAATTAATTGTTTTTCCAGCTGACACCTCATTATTGACTCCTTTTGTATAAAAGTGGAAGGTAAAGAGTTATGACGTCCGGGTCAAGGAAAAAGATTTGATTTAAGCCAAAAAATGAAATAGGTTGCCAAACCAGAACTGCAAAAAAAGGAGATCCCTATGCTTAAGGACATTATAAAAGAACGCTCTAAAATCCACACACGGGATATCAGCATGGCCACCTATCCCCACACAGACTCCCAGGTACTGGTTCATGGCGAATTAAAGGACCAGCGGTATGTTCCCATATTTGATGTCACAGGCAAGGTAAAGGCCCCGGGAATAATCCATCACATGTCTGCCACCCTGTTAATAGACCCGGATCCGTTGACAATTATCCAGGCCGAGGCCCAGATGCTGACCGTTCCCCTGGCAGAATGCCGGGTCACCCTTGATAGGATTGCCCTGCTTTCCGGGGTTGAAATCAAATCAGGATTTTCAAGTCAAATCCGGGGGATCATGGGCGGAAACAGGGGGTGTACCCACCTTTGCGGCCTTGTTGTGGCCATGGGCCAGGAAATAGTCCATGGATGGCTGACCCAAAAAAGATCAAAAAAATCACCCATACCCGCCTCCCTGGACGATGTAAAAGAAAAAAATTATCTCATTGATTCATGCCGAATCTGGAAAAAAGACGGACCGAAAATGAAAGAGATGCTCCAGGCCATTGAAAAAAAAAGAAAACTCACTGAATCGTTGTAATCAGGTCATCAGGCCCCATAATATCGGGGGGCTGCCACAGACAAATGTTTAAATCAATGGTATGGGCAGGTGAAAAGCAGACCCCCTCGGATTCAAGCAATGCCCTTTGAAGTTCATATCCCCGGCCCCGGGGCAGGGAAATTTTTCCCATGGAATGAACCGCCCTGTGCCAGGGCAGGTCATGCTTGCCTGACATACTGTGGAGTATCCGGGAAACCTGCCGGGCCCCCCTCGAATTTCCGGCCAGGGCAGCCACCCTCCCATAGGAAAGAACCTTTCCTTCAGGAATTGATTTAATCACCTGCAACACATTTTGGGTAAAAGGCAAGAGCATGGAATGAAAAATGACACAATTTTATTTTTTTTTCAATTCCCTAATGCAAAACCCGCTTCTCCATGCAGAGACGGTGAATTGCTGAAGCCACAATATAGTTGTAGGCCCCATGCCCCTATGAATCGGACTTGATTAAAAAAGCTAAATTTATTAATAGAGGCCATCCATTAATGGGGAAGACACAAGAACTCCAGGGATACAGAGGAAAAAACAAACAACCTTGAAACAGACAATTGAAATAAAACAATTTTTACCCATGGCAGCTATCCTCACAGCCGTGCTGCTATGGGGCAGTTCCTTTTCCGCCATGCGTATCGTATTAAAAGACCTGGACCCCATGGCGGCCATATTCCTGAGACTTCTACTCGCCAGCCTCTGCATTTTGCCCTTTGCAGGCAAACTCATACCCCGTAACTTTCAGAGAGGAGATTGGAAAATTTTAAGCGCCATGGTGCTGTTCCAGCCATGCCTCTATTTTATGTTTGAATCCCGGGCATTGATATATACAACCTCTTCCCAGGCAGGTATCATTTCCGCCTGCCTGCCCTTGATGGTGGCAGTGGCAGCCTGGGCTTTTCTGTCCGAAGCCATAAAAATCAAAACCATTGTAGGCCTTGTGCTGTCCATCTCAGGTGTGATCCTGTTAACGCTTTTCCAGGACCAGGGCGTGACTGCCCCCAACCCGATCCTGGGCAATCTGCTGGAGTTGGCAGCCATGGTCAGTGCCTGCGGATATATGATCCTGGTCAAACAGCTCAGTTTCAGATACAACACCTGGACTCTGACCGGCATGCAGGTGACCGGAGGAACTCTGTTTTTTCTGCCCGGCATCCAGCCCCTTTTAACAGCCGACCCTGCCATTTGGAACCCAAAATTAATACTGCTGCTCCTTTTTTTAGGCCCCTGCGTCTCATTGGGCGCTTTTGGTCTCTATAATTACGGCATAAGAACAATTTCAGTATTCCGGGCATCTATCTGCATCAACCTGATTCCTGTAATTGCAATCATCCTAGGATGGGTGTTCCTGGGTGAAACCCTGAATCTTAAACAGGGTATCGCCGCCGGCATTATTCTCTTTGGGGTGGTATTGAGTAACCATAAAAGCCATAATTCATAAAGCCTTTTTTCATTTTTGACATTGGATTTTTTGAAAGAGGCGTGGTAATTTGACTGATTTTATATTTGATTTCAGAGCTGATAACAAAAAATTGGCCTTTAACAGTTTAGAAAAGGTGTTGGCATGAGTTTATTTAAGATAGATACTGAAAAATGTGACCAAGATGGAATTTGCACCATTGAATGCCCTGCTCATATTATTAAAATGACAAAAGAGGGTCCGGTTCCAGGGGAAGGTGCTGAAGAATTTTGTATAGGTTGCGGTCATTGTGTGGCAATTTGTCCCAAAGGGGCTTTTAGTCTGGATTTTATGCCTGCCGACCAGTGCATGCCCATTAAAAAAGATCTCATGCTTGACGCTGATCATACAGAACATTTTTTAAGATCCCGCAGGTCCATAAGAAGGTACAAGGATAAGCCAGTGCCAAGGGAACTTTTTGAAAAGGCTTTGTCAATTTCATGCTGCGCCCCCACGGGCAGTAACCGGCAAACCGTAAAATGGCTCGTCATAGACAAAAGAGCTGATGTTCAGAAAATCGGTGCCCATGTGATCGATTGGATGAGGTATGTTGAAAAAAACCATCCACAAATTGCCCAGACCCTGAATATGGAAACCCTGATTTCCCAATGGGATCAGGGGACAGACCGGATTTGCAGGAATGCTCCCCAGCTGGTATTTGCCTATGCATCGGATGAGTTTGGCAGTGGGGCTGCAGATTGTCATACAGCCCTTGCCTATCTGGAACTTGCATTGCCGGGTTTTGGTCTTGGAAGTTGCTGGGCAGGATATGTCAACTATGCAGCAGGCCAATGGCCAAATCTTGCAGAATATCTGAAAATACCTGAAAAGCACAGTTGCCATGGGGCAGTCATGGTGGGTATTCCAAAATTCAAGTATTACAGGGCACCCAAGAGGAATGCCCCTGATATTTTGTATCATGTTTGATAATATATCCATATGTGCAGGAACCCGCGCCATTGAGATCATTCAGGATGAAGGGCTGGATCTGTCCCGGGTAAAAGTGCTTGCCGGTGCGTCCGGTTCTGCTAAATTTCTTGTGTTAACAGGAATTGACAGGG
>DAOWDR010000743.1 GCA_030638935.1 Desulfobacteraceae bacterium
AAGAAACCATGCTGGATATAATGTATGAGATCCCTTCCAAGGAAAATGTTGTGGAGTGTGTGGTTGGAGAAGAAGTTGTTCTGAAAAACGAAGAACCCATCCTCCTCTACGAGCAGCCCAAAAAGCAGGCCTGAATACGAAAGTAAGTTTGAATGATCAAAATTTCTAAGTTTTTTAACCAGGACGGTATTGAAAAAATGAAAAAAACACTGCCGCTGGTGCCTTTACGGGATATGGTTTTGTTTCCCCATATCACAACTTCTGTGTTTGTGGGAAGGGATAAGTCCGTCAAAGCCCTGTCCGAAGCAATGGCTGCCGACAAAAAAATATTTCTTACCACCCAAAAGGACCCGGAAGTTCTTAAGCCCAATATCCAGGATATTTTCCAGGTGGGGACCGAAGCAAAAATCACCCAATTGCTTCGGTTGCCCGATGGCACTGTCAAGGCCCTTGTTGAGGGATGTGCCCGGGGGAAAATAGTTAAGCTGGCAGATGAAGACGGATACCTGGCGGTTGAATATGTACCGGTTGTGGAAACACCCATTCCCGAGGCTGCCTCTGAAGCTGCAACCCGAACTGTTTTCGAGGCATTTGAGCACTATTCCAATTTGTCCGGAGTGGTTTCCAAAAGCTTTTTTAAGGGCTTGGAAGGGCTTTCGGACCAGGAGTCCAGGTATGCGGATACCATTGCTTCCCAGCTTCCCTTTAAGGCGGGAGAGAAGCAGGAGCTGCTGGAGTGCAGTGATATTGAAAAACGATTTTTTCTCCTTCTCAAACTGATTCAAAAGGAAACAGAAGTCTTTTCCATGTCCCAGAAGATAAAGGGCAGGGTAAAAGAGCAGATGGAAAAGCTCCAGAAAAAGCATTATCTCAATGAGCAGATGCGTGCCATTAAAAAGGAAATGGGTGAAGACGGGGAGTCTTCAGAATTTTTTGATCTTGAAAAAAAAAATAAAGAAAAAAAGAATGTCCAGGGAGGCGGCAGGGGTTGTCCGAAGGGAGTTGGACAAGCTTAAAATGATGTCTCCCATGTCTTCAGAAGCTACGGTGGTCCGAAATTATATTGACTGGCTTATTTCCCTTCCCTGGTTCAGGAAGAACCGGGCTAAAAATGACCTGAAAAAGGCAGAAACCATATTGGATCGGGATCATTTTGGCCTTGAAAAACCAAAAGAAAGAATTCTTGAATACCTGGCAGTCCAGATTCTGGTCAAAAAAATCAAGGGACCTATTTTGTGTCTTGTGGGTCCTCCTGGTGTGGGTAAAACATCCCTGGCCCGATCAGTTGCCTCTGCCACGGGCAGAGCATTTGCCCGCATATCCCTTGGCGGGGTACGGGACGAAGCAGAAATCCGTGGACATCGAAGAACCTATGTAGGGGCCATGCCCGGTAAAATTATTCAGACATTGAAAAAAACAGGGTATAACAATCCGGTCTTCTGCCTGGATGAGATAGACAAGATGACCTCTGATTTTAGGGGTGATCCCAGTTCTGCACTTTTGGAGGCCCTGGATCCGGAACAGAACAAGAATTTCAATGATCATTATCTTGAAGTGGACTATGATTTGTCTGAAATTCTTTTTATCACCACTGCCAATACTTTGTACGATATACCAGCGCCTCTGCGGGACAGGATGGAGATCATCCAGATTCCAGGCTATACGGAATATGAAAAAGAGAAGATTGCAACCGGTTTTCTGGTACCCAAGCAATTAAGGGAAAACGGTTTGGATGATTCAGATGCCGTGTTCTCAAAAAAAGCAATTCGTGCCATTATCAAGCAGTATACCAGGGAGGCTGGGGTCAGGAATCTGGAGCGGGAAATCTCCTCTGTATTAAGAAAAATTGCCACCCAGATTGTTAAGACAGATACAAGAAAGCGCCGCCAGGTTACAACCACCACGGTGATGAAATATCTGGGTCAGCCCAGATTCCGGGACAGCGCCCTTGAGAAAGAGGATAAGGCCGGTATTGTCACAGGTCTTGCCTGGACCCAGGCCGGGGGACAACTGCTCACAATTGAAGCGGTTACCATGCCTGGCAAGGGGAGGGTTATGGTGACAGGAAAGCTTGGGGAGGTGATGAAGGAATCTTCCCAGGCAGCTGTCAGCTATGTCCGTTCCCGAAGCAAGGTTCTTGGGATCAGGGAGGATTTTTACAAGGACACCGATATTCACATCCATGTGCCCGAAGGAGCCATTCCCAAGGACGGACCATCGGCCGGTATTGCCATGTGTACGGCAGTTGTCTCCATTCTTACGGAAAAGCCTGTGAGCCGGACTGTGGCCATGACCGGTGAGATAACTCTGCGGGGGCGCGTGCTGCCCATTGGCGGTCTCAAGGAAAAATTATTGGCTGCCCACGCCAATGGCATTAAAAAAGTGATTGTTTCAATGGAAAATAAAAAAGATGTCCAGGAAATTCCTAAATCTATTCAAAAACAATTGGAGATAGTTTTTGTGGATGATATGAGCCAGGTTCTTGAGCATGCGCTGGTATAAAAATAAGATATAGAATAAAAAGGCCTCCTTATCCATTAAGATCAGGAGGCCTTTTCTATTTTAAGCTGTTTTTTTGCCTTTTCTGTGGGGATCAATCGTCAATTGCTTCAATCCCTTAGGGTCGATTCTATCCCTCCAGCATTGAGATAAATTCAGACATGGCGGTAGTTTCGTCTTTAGTTGTAATCTTTCTGCGTATGTCAACCATATTCCCATGGGTTTCCTTGTCCATGAGAAGGTCTTCTTTCCGGGTCCCGGATTTGTTGATATTGATGGCCGGCCAGATTCTTTGCTCGGCACATTCCCTGGACAGTAAAAGATCCATATTGCCTGTTCCCTTGAACTCCTGGAAGATGATATCATCCATCCGGCTGCCCGTGTCCACTAAAATGGTGGCCATTATGGTGAGGGAACCACCGTTTTCAAGCTTCCTGGCCGCTCCGAATATTTTTCTGGGGAATTCCATGGCATTGGCACCCAGGCCGCCTGACAGGGTTTTACCATGGCTGTCCGTGTCGGCATTAAAGGCACGGGTCATGCGGGTCAGGGAATCTATAAAAACAACGGCATCCTGTCCAATTTCGGCACAACGAATGGCAGTGTGCATGGCAAGCCGTGTCATTCTCATGTGCTGTCCGATCTGCTGGTCAGCCGAAGAATAGAGTACATGTGCTTCTGTCAGGCCCCGCTGAAAATCGGTCACCTCTTCGGGGCGTTCATCCACCAGAAGTACAAAGACCTTTGCATCGGGATGGTTGCTGACAACAGAATTGGCCATGTGCCTTAAAATGGTTGTTTTTCCCGATTTAGGCGGGGCAATGATCAATCCCCTCTGGCCCTTGCCAAGGGGGGCAATCAGGTCCAGGGCCTGGCCGGTGATATCATCTTCATCCTGGGCCATGGTATATTTTTCAAATGGATTGATACTGGTCTGATCCTGGAGCATTGGCGTGTTTATAAATTCGTCAAAGGGAAGATCGTTGATGGTTTCTATGCGGATAAGGGCAAGGTTTAGATTTCTAGGGCCCTTTTTTTCACCAAATCCCTGAATAAAACAGCCTTCCCTAAGGTTCAATTTCCTGATAAGGCTATTTGGGACGTAGGGGTTTTCGGGCTTGGGTTGAAAGTTTTCCTCAATGGTTCTTAAAAAACCAAATCCTTTGTCCATTATTTCCAGGTATCCTTGCACGGGTTCCATGGTCAAACTCCTTAATTCATACTATGAGGATATTGCTTTAACGATAAAAAAGACGGGTTAAGGATTCACTGTTTCTCCTTGCGATTGCAAATCCCAGAAGAAAAAAAAGAAAAAAAGCCCTGCTTTAAGATTTTATCGGGTAATTGTATTCGTGTACTTTACGGTTTCTTGTAATATATCATTAATAGACACTTGTTGCAAGGTTTTGAGTTAAGAATCAGGGCCCATTTTTTAGTCTATGAGAAAAAACAGAATTTTCAGTATTTAGTGCTTGACACCATTTTTGTTTATTGGTATAACCTCTCTGCTTTTGGGCGATTAACTCAGTTGGGAGAGTGCAACCCTTACAAGGTTGAAGTCGCAGGTTCAAGCCCTGCATCGCCCACCAAAAACAGTGATATACGGGGGTGTAGTTCAGTTTGGTTAGAACGCTTGCCTGTCACGCAAGAGGCCGCGAGTTCGAGTCTCGTCACTCCCGCCACAATATTAAGAGGGGTATTTAGTTATTTACTAAATACCCCTCTTTTTTTTGATACGGCTTATTTTAAAAGCGGTCATTTTCTGATAAACGACCGCTTTTAAAATTACATGTGTGAAGAGGGATTACAAATCCTTAAACCGCAGCAACCAATTCTTTTAAAATTGCATCTCCCATGGCGGTGGTATTAACTGCTTTTCCAGCTTTGGTTGTAAGGTCTGCAGTAAATATTTGTTTTTCTAAAACCTTGGAAATTGCTGATTCTATGGCATCGGCCGCCTTGGTTTGCCCCAAGGTGTATTTCAGCATCATGGCAGAGGACAGGATCTGGGCGATTGGGTTGGCAATGCCTTTGCCGGCAATGTCCGGAGCAGATCCGCCGGCAGGTTCATAAAGTCCAAATTTATCTTCGTTTAGACTGGCCGAGGCAAGCAGGCCCATGGAGCCGGTAATCATGGCGCATTCATCTGAAATTATGTCCCCGAACATATTGCCGCAGAGCAATACGTCAAACTGGTGGGGATCGCGAACCAGTTGCATGGTGGCATTGTCCACATAGATATGGTTCAAGGTAACATCAGGGTATTCCTTTGCTATCTCAGTCACTGTTTCCCGCCAGAGTACCATGGAAAACAATACATTTGCCTTGTCAACGGAAGTGACAAGGCAGTTTCGTTTCCGGGCTGCTTCAAAGGCCATTCTGGCAATTCGTTCAATTTCAAACCTTGAGTAGACCATTGTATCAAATGCTGTTTCATCTTTTCCTGTCCCCTTTCTTCCTTTGGGTTCACCAAAATATATTCCACCGGTGAGTTCCCTTACACAAAGGATGTCAAATCCATTTTGAACAATTTCAGGTTTCAAGGGGGATGCCGACGCAAGGGTGGGGAATATTTTGGCAGGCCTCAGGTTGCAATATAGGCCAAAATGCTTTCTTAGGGGGAGTAAGGCACCTCTTTCCGGTTGTTCCTCGGGCGGTAGGTTTTCCCATTTGGGGCCTCCGACGGAACCGAATAAAATGGCATCACTTTTTTCACAGAGAGAAAGTGTGGAAGCCGGTAGTGCTTTGCCATGGCTATCAATGGCAGCACCTCCGATATCGGCAAATTCGTATTCAAGGGTAAATTCATATATCCTGGCGGCGGCATCAAGAATTTTAACCGCTTCTACCATGACCTCTGGTCCAATTCCATCACCTGGGAGTACTGCAATTTTGCTCAACCTGACCAATCTCCTTTTTTTAGTTAATATTTTTAATAGCTTATCATATATGAATTAAAATTTTATGCAATAATAAAATTAAGTTATTATAAAAAAAATTTAGGTATACTGGATTTGTGCCTGGTGTTAGACATTACCAAAATACGAAATAGCCATCTTCTCCAATGGGATTCAATAGAATGTCTGAGGGCGCATACCAGGACAAATTATTGGAGAAATCTTCACAGTCTTGCGTCTAAAAAAATAAGAGAAGGAGAAAACTATGATTTTGGCCGCAACAATAGTGCGGCAGGAGGGAAAAAGAAAAACTAAGAAATTATATCCAGGGCCTGCCCTGGTTTG
>DAOWDR010000565.1 GCA_030638935.1 Desulfobacteraceae bacterium
AAAGATTACTAAACTATAAGACTAAAACAGATAGTATATACCACAGGAGCCACATGTGGTGAAGCCGCAAGGGTTTTGTTAAAATCCGGTGCCAACCGGGTGGATGTCCTGGTCCTTGCCAGGGCCTGATATTGTCCCTTATCACTATTCCTTTTTCTCTAGGGTGGGAATCAATTGAACCAGACAAAGGGAGATAAAACTGAAAACAGCCCCTGCCAGAAAGGGGATTTTATAATTTACCATCCATAGGAATCCACCGATGACCGGCAGAATTACTGCGGCAATATGGTTGATGGTAAAACCGACGGCTGCGCTGGCAGCAATATCTCGCGGGTCGGCAATTTTTTGGAAATAGGTTTTAATGCCCATGGCAAAGCTGAAAAATACATGGTCCAACACATAGAGGAGGCCTGCTATCATCTTGGATTCCACAAATGCATAGGCAATAAAGATCAGGATGAGACTAAGGTATTCCATGGACAATAGTTTTCGTTCGCCAAACCTGACAATGAATTTTCCGATCATGGGGTTTATGACAAATTTTATCACATTGTTGATCAGGAACAAGAGGGTGATATCCTGGACGGAGAATCCAAATTTTTTTACCAGTAAAAATACTGCAAAGGCCATGAAAATCTGGCGTCTTGCCCCTGCCATAAAGGTTAAAAAATAATAGAGCCAATATTTTTTTTTAATCACCATCTTTTTTTCTTGAGGGATCATTCCTTGTTTGCCGGGGTTTTTTGTCAAAGCCCATATGCCGCAAATACCGATGAGGCAGCCAAAGAGAACGAACATGGCCCCATAGCTTAAAAAAGGGGCAATAAGAAAGATGATGATTCCCACAAGAATACTGGCTGCTGCAGCAAACTTCTGTTGTTCGGCAAATACCAGGGGAGAGGTTTGGGTGTCAAAATATTGGAGGGTCAAAGAGGTGTTACAGGTTTCATAATAGTGAAAACCGAAGCTCATAACCATGGTGGTGATGATGAGTCCTGTAAAGCTTGGTAAAAGACCGGTAAAGAATATGCCTAGTCCAAGGAAAATAATGGAAAGAGCGGCCAGCCTGTGCTCTTTAATAATAAGAAGCACATAGGTAACCAAAAGAGCCAGAAAACCGGGGATCTCCCTTACCGATTGCAATATGCCGACATGGTATCCGTCAAGGCCAACCACATTGACGCTGAAATTATCAAACAGGGTCCGCCAGCATTGAAGGCCTGCAGTGGAGCATATGGTCAGAGCGATGAGATAGGAATACATCATCTCTTTTTTATGGACAGCAATCACCCGGGTTATTTTATTCTTTGAATAATGGTTTCCACCATTTGTTCAGCTGTGGCACCAAACAGGGTTTCAACTTCAACCAGGTTTAAAAATTTATCATCCCATTGGATATTTTCGCTTTCAAGCACCCAGTCTTTCAATCGAGTATATTTTCCACCCAGGGCTTTGATTTTTTTCAAAAGAGAGACATCTTCGGCCTTTTTAAAACTAACATTTAAAGATAAAATATACTCAATTATGTTTGGAGTTGACGGAGATTTTGAGATCACCGGAATCACCAATATACTTTTATTGTCCTTTCTTCCCATACCGATATAGACGTTGCCTTCCCTGACAATGATATTTTTGGTCCCCTTCAGGCGGGGGTCTTTTTCCACCCGGGAGGTTTCCTTTTTCAGAGAACCTGTCTTGCCCACTACCTTGATTTTTGTTTCAGGGGTCACATCTCCCAGGAGGCTGAGTCCTGCAATCTGGTATAAAAGGCCGCCCTTAACCATGGAAATAACTTCCTGGAGGTTTTTAATGACCAGTACATTTTTATTGGTAAGCTGGGATATCTGGATATCATTGGCTGTCAACTCGTCAAATATTATGCCTTCAAAACTCTCACTGATCCGGCTGGTACCAACGGTAACGGTTTTTGCCTGGTGTTTGATGGCATCAACCGGCCTTGCCATGGTATTGATGGCCTGGCCCATATTTTCAAAAAAGGTGTTGAGCATGTTGGATGGGGTGCCCTTTATCTCAAAATCAATTTCAAAATCAGAAACAGGTAATCTGCCGGACAAATATTTCAACAGCAGGGTGATGTTGGCCACCCTGTCAAGACCCATGGCAGCGGGAAAATAATTTTCCCGCCTTTTTTTAGAGAACTTGTTGTAAACAATTGCTATTTTTTCCCTGAAATTTTTTTCCAGCAATACCTCATATTCATCATGGCCCATTGCAGTATGCTCATCCAAGACATCCTGGATTTCAGACCTGCAGGTGTACATGAACCTGGAGCCTTCATTAATGGTAAGGGCTGCATAATATCCCCATATATGACCCACCAGGGTGTTCAGCACAGGAGCCAGGTGCTCGCTGATTTCCGGGATTTTAAACACATCCTTTGCATAGAGGTCAAACCGGTCTTCCCCAAGGGTTGTGATCACCACTGGCCAGGCTTTATGGGCATGGAAAATAGCGGTGTCTTTGATGATGTCGCCCAATACGCTTTCCCTGGTACCGGCGGCACAGACAATGATCAGGGGTTCCGAGGAAAGGTCAATATGTTTTTTGTCTTCCACAAAGTCCGAGGAAATGGTTTTGTAGCACAGCTCGGATAATTTGATCCGGATTTCATCGGCCGAGGTCTTGTTGGCGCCGGAGCCTACGGTTGCCCAATAGTCTTTTGATATTGCCAGGCGGGATGCAGAGGCTTTGATTTCTTCTTTCATTCCAAGGATGGTCTGCATTTTTTCAGGAAGCAGGATCAGTTCCTGTATGCTATCTGTAATAAATTCACTGGATCTTGTCCCAAAAATCTTTGAAAGGTGCAGCCCGAGAATGGCACCCGCAGTGAGTTGGGAATAAAATGCCTTGGTGGAGGCCACGGACATTTCAATATCCCGGCCCGAGCTTGTATACAGGACCCCGTCGGTTTTAAAGGTCAGGTCGGAATCCCTCCTATTGACAATGGCAATGGTTCTGGCTCCGCAGGCTTTTACCATGTCAACGGTGCGGTTGGTATCTGTGGTGGTGCCGGACTGGCTCATGGCAACAACCAGGGTGTTGTCCATGGCATTCTGTCCGTTTCCATTGTCATTGCCAACAATACTGAACCCTGACAGTTCTGATGATTTAAGTGCCCTGATATCCATATCTTTGCCACCCAGGTAATGGGTGAGAAGGGTGGCGCATCCCTGGGCAGCAATCCCTGCAGTTCCCTGGCCAATGAAATATATTTTTTTAATCTTCCCTTGTTTTAATTGGATTTCAAGGTCTGTTGGAATCACCTGCTCTCCAAGGCTGGTTTCAAGGTGGCCGTTCTTGGGAAGCCTTTTGAATTTGTTTTCAAGGGTTTTTTCAACTGAAAGGGGTGACTCTGAGATTTCCTTGAGAAAATAATGGGGAAAGTCCTGGCGGTCAATATCCCGGGAGGTGATCTGGCTTGTCAGTACATCGGCGTCTTTTATGTCAATGGACCTGCTGTCATAATAAAAGGAACGGATACCATCAACCCCGCCTGCTGAGTTCTGGTCAAGGACGACTATCTGGCCTTTTTCCTCCCCGTTGAGTTTGATGTAGTCCTGGGTTTCTTCAACAACGCCATAGAGTTCCGAGGCCGCAATATAATGATTCGGGGTAATTCCCACAAAAATG